>JBGOYM010000147.1:0-5506 GCA_041479675.1 Candidatus Methanoperedens sp. | reverse complement strand
TGTACGTCCCCAAGTTTCTCATATGTTTCAAGACTTTTTTGATAGAACTCAATTGCTTTATGCCACTCGCCCATTCCGTGATACACAATACCGAGGTTGTGGTAGGTCTGTGCGGCGCCTTGTATGTCCCCAAGTTTCTCTTTAGTTTCGAGACTTTTTTGATAGAACTCAATTGCTTTATGCCACCTGCCCATGTCATCGTACACAATACCGAGGTTGTGGTAGGTCTGTGCGGCGCCATGTACGTCCCCAAGTTTCTCCAATGTTTCAAGACTTTTTTGATAGAACTCAATTGCTTTATGCCGCTCGCCCATTCTGTAATACACTGAGCCGAGGTTACCATATGTCCTGGCGGCATCTTGTACGCCCCCAAGTATCTCAAAAGTTTCAATACTTTTTTCATAAAACTCAATTGCCTTAGTCCACTCGCCCATGCCAGCATACACAGGACCGAGGTTACAATAGGTCTGGGCGACACCTTGTACGTCCCCAAGTATCTCAAAAGTTTCAAGACTTTTTTGATAGAACTCAATTGCTTTATTCCACTCGCCCATGCCAGCAGACACAAGACCGAGGTTACCATAGGTCTGTGCGGCGCCATGTACGTCCCCAAGTTTCTCATAGGTTTCAAGACTTTTTTTATAAAACTCAATTGCCTTAGTCCACTCGCCCATGTCAGCATACACAATACCGAGGTTATTGTGGGTCTGTGCGGCACCTTTCACGTCCCCAAGTTTCTCGAAGACTTTGAGTGCTTTTTCATAGGCTTTTATAGAGTATGTCCAGTAACCCATGCCAGCGCTTATGTGACCAAGATATACCAGCCCATTTGCATCATTCATGCATGATAATGCCCTGCTGATGACTCCCTCTGTCGTTTTGCCAGACATCCTCTCCCTCACGATCTCTTGAACCTGTGCGGCGCAGTCTTCTGTGATGTCAGAAGGCGAGAAATCAAGCGTGGATGCGCCTTTTGAGAGGGAGTCGTACACTTTTTCAAGGGCGAGGATGGAATCCATTATGATTGAGTAAGAGAGTATAAAGATATATAATTTTTTAAATGTTATTTATGATGCTTAAGAATTTCATGAAGGGCAATAATCCTGTCTGCCCGAGCGGGGAGCAGTATGAAAAGTCTTAATAGCTTTATGAGATGAGGGTTGATATATGAACCAATAATGTCCATATACATAAAACTCCCCTCCGAGTTCTAATGTGTTTATCAGGATCTCTTTGAAAAGACCCCCGATGAATGCACAATCCAGCTTATCATTAACGAGCTGCGCCGGCGGCTTGTTGAATATAGACTGATGGATAAAACATTTCGAGAGCAGTATAGAATGGAATTTGATGAGTTCAAGAAGAAACGGATCGTTGAAAGTTCTGGTTGTTCCTATGAGGTTGAGAGGGATTACTGCGATTGGAAACTCGCAATAGACGAGATTCAAACGGTCAGCGCCGAACTCAAGAAGCTTGCCAGATACACCTGAGTTACGATGATTAAAAGCTTTTTAAATAGCTTTATACGCTTCGGAACAGTCATTAATCTCATCATGCAAATACCAACTAAATCCATCTGGGCGAGGCGCCTGGCGCTTTATTTCAGCCTTGGCGCCGGGGTGATCGTAATCTTGCATGTCGTTTTCTCTTATTTTGGCTTCCTGCACACTGACGTGGATAGCGCCCGATACATGCTCAGCGCCTTGATTCAGAGCGAGGCTGCAATCGTGGCGCTTGTTGTTACTTTGAGCCTGGTGGCGGTGCAGCTTGCGGCGCAGTCGTATTCTGCGAGGGTGATCGAGGTATTCAGGAGGACGCCGGATTTGTGGATACTGATGGGGATTTACGGGGTTGCAATTTTTTACGGGCTGGGTGTGCTGAAGTTGATAGAGAAGGTGAATCCGCAAGTGAGTGGCATGTCTAATCTTGAGGGGCATGTTGCGTTTTCTTATTATATCGGGATGTTTGCTTTTGCGGCGTTGGTGCCGTATATTTGGAATACGCTTGAGCTATTGAAACCTTCCAGTGTGATAAGTATGCTTGCGGAGAGAATAACAAAGAAAAATATACTCATCATTAATGAAGATATCCTTGAAAGAGAGGATTTGGTCAGGTCAACTATTGATAGTGAAAAAGATTCCATTCAGCCTATAATAGATATCGTACATGGTTCAATGATTAAACACGATTTCGAGACAGTAAGAGACGGTCTGAGAGAAATCGAAAAACGTGTTTATTACATAATTGAAAATGAAGCTATTGAAAAAACAGAAGAGATAAAATTTTCATATTTATTTGAACATCTTGAAAGAGTGGCGATATTGGCTGTAAATATGCATGATGAATACTCTATTGGTGCAGTAATAGATACTATTTTCGTATGTGGAAAATTAGCAGCTAAAAAAAGACTTGAGATCATTACGATTCATGCAATGATTTCTCTAAAAAAAATTGGTAACATTACCGCACAACAAAAACTTGATGATACAACATTCTGGGTAATAGGTAGTCTTGGAGAGATTGGATTAGTTGCCTCAGAACAAAAACTTGTAAAAGCATCGCAAATGGTAGTAAATTACCTTCAAGATATTCTAAAGATTGCAAAAGAAAATGAACTTGAAAAGACAAAGAAAGAGGCTGAAAATTACATTAATCAAGAAAGCCCTAACGGGGCAATTTTAACGGGGGTGTAACATAATTTGCTGAAACTTCTATGTTAAATAAATGAATAAACGCCTTGCATCTACTCACACGTTAATTCTGCATTTTTATAAATTCAGTTATTTTCCCGATAAACTCTTCAAAATTCACGAGCCTCTCGCTTAAAAACTCATAAGAAAGCCTGTCGTCAATCCCCGCATACCTGTGCACAATAATATTCCGAAAGCCCTTCATGCCTTTCAGTTTTGCCCTCATCTCATCATCAATAACCCCATTCCTGACAAGAATCCCCAGAATGTCGTCATCAGAACGTGGTATCCCAAGCCTGAGGTCTGTGTTAATGATTGCACATATATCAAAAACATTCTCGATGCTGAACTCAATCCGCTTATACATCCCATCTTTCAAAAGTCCAAGCGATGCGAATTCCTCAAAACTATCAGGCAAATTCTCCCTGATAAGCTCCAAGCTTTCCTGTATCTCTGCAATTTTAGTCCTTATTATCTCAGTCCTCATGCAATCGCTCTCTCCCCAATATAATCATAGAAACGATACTTGAAATCCTCAAATTCCTTTATCACAGAGATCGCAGTTTCGTATAAATACTCCTCATCCCGGCAAAAAATAACCTTACCCTTAATAACTTCTTTCTTCACATACAGAGGAAGCTGCGCAAATATCTGCACATCGAAGAGATCAGGAAGCTCTGACAGAACCTTCAGCCTGAAACTTGAGCGCTCGTAATCAGTATCTGCGCCAATATCAATACACAGGTCAATATCCGACTCTTCGCGGGGTATACCTTCAACCGATGAACCGTAGAGCATGATGAACCTTACTTTTTCAAATCCCTTTATATTTTTCAACCTCTCCACGCTATTATTAACAAGTTCATCTATTTCATCAGGGTTCATCAAAGTTTCACATATTATCTGATAGCGATACTGATATAAAATTATTAGTAGCGAAGGTTTACATGTGCAGTGTTTGCGGATACCTATGGTGGAGGAGAAGTTCGGGTTGCCAACAAAGTAATCGATACCTTTATCTGAAATCGTGTACTATGCGAGTCATCCTGATGGGCCGGTAGATCAGGGGTAGATCGCTCCCTTGGCATGGGAGAGGCCTCGGGTTCAATTCCCGACCGGTCCATACAACAAAAAGTTCAAATCCCTTTTTTCTCCGGATTAACCTTTAGCCTTATATTGTTATAAAGCATTATCGCCATTTTACCATTACAGGGCACGAAGTGATTTAACTTGTGGAGAAATCTCCTCTCTGACGAGGGACGCAATATTGCAAAAAAAGCGGAAAGAGCCCAGGAAGCGGGTGATTACAGGCTTGCAAGAGAGTTGTATCTTAAAGCCATAACAAAATTCCAACAGGCATCTGATATATCCGGAGATTTCAATGAAATTAACGTCCTCAGGAGCCTTGTAAGTTATTATAACGAACGTGTCTGTTCAATTGAACAGGAACTGCGAAACGATCCTGTAATGGATTCACAGGTGCTTGCGCCAGCGAAAAAAGATACAACACGGCTCGATGTAACAGAGCTGCTTAGAGGAAGTGGAGTGCAGGAGGTTGTATTTGAAGCAGTTCTCGGAATAGCCATGGAAATAAGTATGGAAGGGCGGGAAGGACATTCCATAGGCACGGCGTTCCTGGTTGGGGATTCAGCGAATGTCATGGCGCGGTCAAGACAACTAGTACTGAACCCGTTCGAAGGACACAGCAGAGATGAAATGAAACTGACCGATACTGATATCAGGGACAATATCAAGGAGTTCGCACAACTTGACGGGGCTTTCGTGATCTCGGAGGATGGTGTGGTTGAGGCAGCAGGGCGGTATATCACGATTGATACAGGCAAGGTAAGAATACCGGGGGGGCTGGGAACAAGACATTCATCGGTCGCCGCAATTACTGAGGCGACAAACGCCATTGGCGTCGTGGTCTCCCATAGCGGGGGGATTATCAGAATATTCAGAAGTGGGAAGATAGCAGCGACAATAAAGCCTTAGATATCCATATTCGAAACATTCATGTTATATATCGACCTTTGGATATCAAAATCCCGAGTTATGGTAGACATTAGACCTTTCAGAGCCACGATACTTAATCCGGAACTGGCGATAGAGAAACTCGTCTGTCCGGTGTATGATACCATAGATGCCGTTGCTTACCAGAGGTTTGCCCGGGAAAAGAATAACATCATCCACGTAACCTCACGAAGAAAGGACATGGACAGGGACGAGTTCATCGAACATGCAAAAAAGAACCTTGACAGGCTGGTCGGATCCGGGATACTGGTAGAACGGGAAAGACCTGCTTTTTACATATATGGGATTATGTTCACACTTACGCCCGAAATACTTGCCCAGCTTCCAGAAAAAGCCAGAAGAAGCCAGTATTTCGCCTTCGGGCTTGTGTGCCTTGTAAAGGTGGAAGAGCTGGGGAAAGGGAATATCGTGGGGCATGAGAACATCTTTGAGATAAATACAAAAGAGAGGTACAGGCTTATGAAAGAAGCGATGATGAACTTCTCACCAATCGCAGCAGAGTACAGCATGCAAGACCATGCTCTTAACAATCTCTTCGAGGAATACCTGGGATTCAAACGCCCGCATTTTGTACCCGATCCCAAAATGCCGCCGCTTGTAGACGTTACATTGAATGGAAGCCGGCATCTTCTCTGGGAAGTTACGGATAAGGATCTCATCGATAAGGTCATGAAAATGGTCTCAGGGCTGAAAATCCTTATCCTGGACGGACATCACAGGTACACAGCCTCGAACATGATGAGGAAAATAGACGGCATCGAATATACAATGATGATGCTTAT
>JBGOYM010000146.1:0-5554 GCA_041479675.1 Candidatus Methanoperedens sp. | reverse complement strand
GGCGCGGAAAAGTTATTCCAGGTCGTGGATTTGTCATCAGGAAAGATCAGGAGGATTGAAAAGGATAAAAAAGATTTTGCGATGGTGGATGAGACCGGTACAACCCCCCGTCTTGGAAGAGGTGTACACGGTCAGGTCATATCTGATATAATCGCGGCAATAAACATCGCCAGGATTAAAGGAAAAAGCGTGGGAAAGCCGTGGAAAAGCACAATGGTTTTTAATTCAACCGGGCTTTTTCTGATCTTATTGAAATCCTTGCTCCGATCGCTGCAATTATGATAGCGGCAAGGACGGTCAAAAATATGAACTGCTCTCTGTCATCAATAAGTGGAAAAACCTCCAGTGCACCACTTATTACAAGGATATAAGTGCTGCCACTCCAGAACAGGAGACCGCCAGCAAGGATAAAGAAGGGGTGTGACCACTGCCTTCCGATCTTCTCATTAGCAAGACGCATGTCCACTATTTTTCCTGCAGTTATCAAAACTCCTGCTATTACATACCACCAGATAGAGGCATTAACATACCCAAGCAGCAGTATAAGATATCCTACCATGATCTCGCGGTTATAATAGTCCCAGAGTTCAAGACTTCCCTGCACTGTGCCTATGAGTGAAAGGATTATAGCTGCAAGGTACATGACAAAAGTGATTTTCCCTCCATGCATCGATTTTATCATCGCACCCTTAAAATCGTTAAAAGCGTCATCAAGACCAGTGCCACGGAATAGAGCGTACACACCTATCGCCCCCATGATGACAATGCTACCCACTTCTGGTCTGTTCGCATACAGCGATATGGCATATATCATGAAGGCAAGACCGATGGGCATGAAAAAGGTATGCGAGATCTTGGGATCGTCAAAAGCCTGCTTAATTATATAGTATGTGCTTTCCAGGTTTTCGTGCTGCTTAACTATTACTCTCTGGACAGAGTCGACCTTGATCCTGGACTGGATGATGGGAAGTACTGATTCATCTTCTGCTCCGTCAGAGACAAGTATCGTACTTTGCGGCTTTAATAGTTCAAGAATGGTCTCAAGCTGGTCAGCTATTTTCTTGTCCGCTGCTCTCCCAACGTTCTTGTCCCCTGCGATCGATACTATCTCTACATCTTTTTTTTCTTCTGTTAATTCGTCAAATAATTTGATACCGCCAAAAATGGTGTTGATATCCGAATCTTCCGGGTCGGCGGAGGCAAGTTTGATCGCAGCATCAAGGTTTGCTGTCCTACCAATTATAGGACTTGGAACGCCGGCTTTCTCCCCGAGGTCATTGTCACGATCTATACAGATAATCAATGTCTGCATTGTAATCCAATATTGCCATGTTTATATAAATAACATTCGTAGCTATTAGCCGTAGCTTTATATTTGAGATGAAAAATAAATATTACTTTCA
Organism: Candidatus Methanoperedens sp.; assembly: GCA_041479675.1. Taxonomy (GTDB): domain Archaea; phylum Halobacteriota; class Methanosarcinia; order Methanosarcinales; family Methanoperedenaceae; genus Methanoperedens. Next base: position 4,151 of record JBGOYM010000146.1, on the reverse strand, counting down.
GTATTATTTTATTATTTTCGTTCGAAAATTCTTTAAGTTATAAAATCTATTTTAAACAGCCACGGCGCGCCGTCCCAGGAGCTTGCATTCCACAATATTTAACTCCCTGCCCGTTAAAATACGTCAATAGAGGAACAAATGCCCAAAGACCTTGTATTCATAACTGTAATAGGAAAAGACCAGAAAGGAATAATAGCGCACATCTCAAACGCGGTATTCAAGCACAATATCAATATCGAAGACCTGAACCAGAAGGTCATGGAGGGGTATTTTGTGATGACCATGCTGGCTGATATGGCGGATTCAAAGGCATCCATAGCTGATATTAAAAGAGAGTTCACAGAGATAGAAAAGCAGATGGACCTGCGGATACAGGTCCAGCATGAGAACATCTTCAAGGCGATGCACAGGGTGTAGGCAATGGAATACTCACTCGATGAGGTCATGGAAACTGTCCGCATGACCCTGTATCACAATTTTGATATCAGGACAGTGACGCTTGGTATCAACCTGAAAGACTGCATCGATCCTGACATTGAGAGCTTCAAGTCAAATGTGTATGATAAGGTCACAGAATACGGGAAAAGGCTCGTCAATGAAGCGGGGAAAATCGAGGACAAATACGGCGTGCCAATAATAAATAAAAGAATTTCAGTGACGCCAGTATCACTGATAGTTGAATCCTGCAAAGAGGATGCGCCTCTTGAGATAGCAAAGACGCTTGACATGGCAGCCCGTGATGTGAATATCGATTTCATAGGTGGGTACGGGGCTCTGGTGCAGAAAGGGATGACGCGGTCTGACTCAAGGCTCATAGACTCTCTACCTGAGATGCTCTCCAGTACTGAACGGGTATGCGCTTTCCTGAATGTCGCCTCGACTTTATCGGGCATGAATATGGATGCAATAATAAAGCTCGGGAATATCTTAAAAGACATTGCCAGCAGGACAGACAACGGGATCGGATGCACGAAATTTGCTGTATTCTCAAACGCCCCCGAGGATAACCCCTTCATGGCAGGGGCTTTTCACGGCATTGGAGAACCGGACTTTTCACTGAATATCGGAATTAGCGGACCAGGTGTTGTGAGAAGTGTCGTAGAGAAGAACAGGGAGTGCGACCTGACGGGGCTTTCCGAGGTCATAAAACGCACAGCCTTCAAGATCACAAGAGCTGGTGAGTTGATAGGGAGGGAGCTTGCTTCAAATATGGAAGTTCCTTTCGGCATCGTGGACATCTCGCTTGCGTCCACCAATAAAGTGGGCGATTCTGTGGCAGGGATAGTTGAAATGATGGGCATCGAACGGATCGGCGCACCGGGCAGCACAGCGGCACTTGCGCTTCTCATTGATGCTGTGAAGAAAGGCGGAGCCATGGCATCAGGGAACGTCGGCGGGTTAAGCGGTACGTTTATCCCGGTGAGTGAGGATTCGGGCATGAACGAGGCTGTGAAATGCCGCGCGCTCTCCATCGAGAAACTCGAGGCGCTGACCGCGGTATGCTCGGTGGGGCTTGATATGATAGCCATCCCCGGCGATACGCCAGCAGAGACCATTTCAGCCATCATCGCCGACGAGCTATCCATAGGTGTGGTGAATGGGAAGACAACAGGCGTGAGGCTTATTCCAGTGCCAGGTAAGAAAGCAGGGGATTACGTGAATTTCGGGGGACTGCTGGGTGAGACCTATGTGATGGACATAAGTTCGTTCAGTTCGCGCGATTTCATACTGCGCGGAGGAAGGATGCCTGCCCCGATAACGAGCATGAGGAACTGATACAAAGAATATCAGAAACGGAAAAAAAATAAAAAAAGAAGTTTAGGGTGGTGGGTAATTTACTGTCGCATTATATGCATCCACTATTCCCCAGCCATATTTTGAATCCCAGCCAGAAGACCCCTTATCTTCTGCAGTTGATTCCAAAGCACGTGTTACATTCGCTGGACCCGTAACCCCCCTGGCTATCAAAAGTGCCGCCACGCCAGATACATGAGGAGTTGCCATAGAAGTTCCCTGGAAGAACCAGTATCCGAAGTCGTTAGTCCTCTGGGTATATGGGTTGAACGTCTGCTGCAGAACGCCATCACCATAGCCATCGCCATTTTGATCTACAGATGTATCACCGCCAGGTGCCGCTATGTCCACATAATCACCAGTAGTCGAGTAAGACGCACGAGTTTCATCGTATCTGGTAGCTGCAACTGCAATTACATATTCATTATAAGCAGCCGGATAGCTTGGAGAACCGCCTTTTCCACTATTACCTGCGGCAGCAACGATAGTAACTCCTTTGTTATAGCTATAGTTGAGAGCATTTTTCAGATCATCTGATGAAAAAGATCCGCCAAGACTCATACTGATAACTGACGCGTTATTATTTGCTGCATAGTAAATTCCCTGAGCTACATTATAATAGGAACCGCTACCTGACCTATCGAGTACCTTTACAGGCATTATGCAAGCACCAAACGCCACCCCTGCAACTCCAAGCTTATTATTTGTACTCTGTGCAATAGTGCCGGTAACATGAGTTCCGTGACTATTATCATCGTTTGGATGTGCGTCATTATTCACAAAATTCCAACCAGATACAAAGCAAGTCTTTGCCAAATCCGGGGCTAAATAATATTTCGGCCGAAAGGTCGGGTAGTTTTCATAAGCCACACCAGTATCTATTACAGCCACGACGACCTTACTTCCATTGGAAATATTCCAAGCTTCTTCCATTCTGATTCCGCCGCCATTGGTGCCGCCATATGGATTGGAAGTATTCCCCTCAGGATTATTAGTATGGCTATCGTCTAAATGCCACTGATATTTATAATATGGATCATTTGGAATCATAAGAGCATGCGCAATGTAGTTTGGCTCTGCATACTCAACTGCACCCTCGTCTTTATATAGTCGAACCATCTCAGATACTTTTTTGCCTTTGGGGATTGCTATCCTTTTTGACCCTGAATATGAACTGGTCTCTCTAACTAACCCTCCGTGTTTTGAGTTAATTTTTAAGCGTGTCTGTTGCTATAAACCTCGATCATCAAATGTTGCCACTACACCGCCAGAATGTGATAGCAGTAACAACAACCCGGTTCTATTATTATCATTCATTTCTGTTCCTGTCTTTCCGGCGGCAGTATCATAGCTGAAACACCTGCAATGCTGTTCCTCGTCCCTATCAGAATAACAATATCCTCTGACACTAACTGGGTATTACCCGAAGGATTGGTAATTGTCTCTTTCCCGCGCTGTACAGCCAGCACTGTAACACCGAACTTCTGCCTGAAACCCACCTCTGCCAGCGTCTTTCCTGCCATTGGCGAACCTTCATTTATCCTGAAAGTCTCGATCTCACTGTCAGGTAGATGCTGCTTTAACTCGGGGAACAACGCATACTTCTGCTGCACGTTCCTGAACATCTCGTAACCGTCCCTTCTTATCTCGCAGATATGTTTTTCGATCTCGTTCACAGGAATAAAATACCTGTGCAGCACTCGTGAGATTATCTCTATCGATGTCTCGAACTCTTCAGGTATCACATCGTTCGCGCCAAGGGAATACAGGGGATTTATTTCGTTCGTATAACGCGTCCTGGCAATGATATAAACGGATGGGTTCAGCCTTCTTGCCAGTTCTACTATCCGTCTCGTAGCCGAAGCGTCTGAAATAGCGATCACCACCGTGCGGGCTGTTTTGATATTAACATGCGCAAGTAAGGACTCTTTGGTGGCATCACCATACATAATAGGGATCCCGCGTTTTTTTTCTACTCTCACGGTTTCAGGGTTCAATTCAAGCACGATAAAAGGGATATGGGAATTAGAGAGCACGTTTGAAACATTCTTTCCATTAAGTCCAAAACCCACAACTACCACGTGATTCGTTAAATTCGTTCTCTCTGTTTTTTCTTCATTAAATCGCCCTAACTTAATATTATGAGGTAAAGGCAATCGTTCAATAGCTTCTGAAAACTTCATACTTCCCTGTGTCATGAATGGGGTAAACACCATTGTAATTATAGCAGATGCAAGGAACACCTGGTAATCATCGCCTGAAATCAGACCATAATTCAACCCCTCTTTTGACAGAATAAAAGAGAACTCGCCGATCTGGGCTAGCGCTACACCTACAAGCACCCCGATCCTCATAGG
>JBGOYM010000145.1:0-5561 GCA_041479675.1 Candidatus Methanoperedens sp. | reverse complement strand
TTCTTGATATTTATCCTCTTTTGGGAGAATAAAAGGGGACGGTTGTTAATGCTCACAGGCCTTGTTCGTTCTCAGAAATCCGCACGCCATATCCTTGGACTCTTTACTTGAAACCCCTGCAGAGGGTTGGTCAGTTTCTCGTTAGGGGGTAAGTTCAGAATTACGATTAGTACAAGAAGTTTCTTCCCTGAACGTGACCCTCAGATATCTGCCGCTCATAAAATGAAAAGCATTCGTTCTGCCTTTGACGGATGGCTCGATATATTCAGGAGCCGCAATGACAGCCTCAATTTCATTTTCAGTTACTTCACGTTCATTCATACGCCTTTTTGCATGGCGGTCGTATCTCTTGCTTAAGTGTAACATAACAGCATTTATAAGCAGTGTCAAATCTGAGCAGGGGGAAAATTCAATCGTATAGCTTTGCTGATAGACGGGCCATTTGGCTAAGTGACTTTTTAGTCTGTACTTGATAGAATAAACTAACTATACCACAAAGACCATGGTGGATATCGCCGAAGAAGAGGGTAACGAACGTAGGACGAGCTGATAAAAGAAATGTCGTATAAAAGAGAGGAAATAATATGAAACGAGTTGCTTTGCCCATTTCAGAACTTTCGTTTGCCCAAAAATTGGATTTGATGGAGACCCTATGGGAAGCCCTGGTCCGCGACGAGAAGAAACTGGAATCCCCGGTCTGGCATAAGGCCGTGCTGAAGGAGAGGGAAAAAGCCTTCGAGGCCGGCAAGACGATAGCTGCCGATTGGGAACAGGCAAAGAAAAGGATCAAAAAGAAGGTCTCTTGCGAATAAAGATCCTTGATGCTGCCGAGAAGGACCTTGAGGAAGGGTATTGGTTCTATGAAGCGCAAAATACTGGTCTTGGCTCGTATTACCTCGATTCACTTTATGCTGATATCGACTCCCTTGCATATTTCGGAGGCATTCACCGGGTCGTTTTCGGATATCATCGTATGCTATCGAGACGGTTTCCCTTTGCAGTCTACTATCGAGTCATCGATGAAGTGGTGGTGGTTTTTGCCGTTCTTGATTGCCGCCGCAACCCAAGCTGGATAAGGGAAAGATTGACGGAGGTCTAAAAAGCCACTTAACGCTGTTCTTAAGAATACGGAAAAAATATTCAGGAGGGTAGAGGTGGACCCCATTGGTTGGACAATTTCTCGTTAGGGGGTAAGTTCAGAATTACAAATTAGTACAAGAAGCAAACTGCTTTGCATTTTGGATATCCACGAAGGTCAGGGCAAAGAGTCAGGTGATGAAATTGCCTTACTCCATTGGAATGGCAGGCGGCTATACCTTTGATGTTCTCTCTCGTCTTACCGGTAAGAAATTTCCCATAAGCAGTATACGAATAAAGAAGTTTTGCGCTACGACAACGGTTTCAACGACCGCGCTGCAGAGGATAAACTTTGTTGCCCCCCATTCTTTAAAAGAGGTGTTAGCGCCGGCCAGTAATGGACCCACCTGCCGCCGAAATATGGACCCGTTTAGTCGGTTTTTTAATGATATAAACATCACCGAAAAAGGAACCCACCCGATAGTTCAATAAGCAGCTATTTTTCTTGAGTAGCAGTACACCAGGCGCTGTTTTTACTTCTCTAAAATATTCCATGATTTTCTTATCGATGTAGATGTGGAGGGAATATGGAGAAGATGTGCGCCTGCTGCAAGAGGATATTTATCCCACGGCCTACAGTGCGTAATCAGCAGTATTGTAGTGATTCTGAATGTCAGAAGATGAGGAAAAGAAAATGGCAGAAGGAGAAACTGGCAAACGACCGTGAGTATCGAGACAACCAAGCTGCTGCCCAGAAGGAATGGTGCAGCAGGAATAAAAGTTATTGGAAGGAGTATCGCAAGCGGAACACTGGGTATGCTGAACGGAACCGAATTTTACAGAGAGAGCGCAATCGGCGAAGGCGATCAAAGTCGCAAATTGCAAAGATGGACGCGTCAGGGGCAAAAAACATCATATCTTCAGGGTGTTACCGTCTTATGCCTCTTTGCAATGGCGTGATTGCAAAGATGGACGAGCTCATCGTAAAAATCGACGTTATATCAAGCGGTTGCTCTATTGCAGTACAGGGGCCATGATTGCAAAGAGAGGACTTTATAGCTTTTATATTGGTAGCCGATGTAATCTTTTCAAAAATGCAAGAAGCTGCAATCGAGGAAATAGCAGTATCTGGTATAGGTGAAAAATACGGGATATATCGGATAGTAAATCCCCGTGCAGATACAGCCATGGTGAAGTCGATACAGAAGTATGGGCAGATATCGCCTGTGGTTTGTGTAAAGGTCGGAAGCGGATACGAGCTTATAGACGGGTTCAAACGACTAAGAGCCTGCAGGCGATTGAACAAACCTGTATTGCGAGCCAAGAGGATGGAAGTAAGTGTGCGGGTCTGCAAGGCGGCCATCATACAGTTAAATCGTGCTGGCGGCTCAATAACCGAAATTGAAGAGGCTATGGTGCTTCAATCCTTGCATCGTGAAGACAGATTGATGCAGACAGAGATTGCTACCTTACTGGGCAGGAATAAAAGTTGGGTAAGCCGGAGGATATCGCTGATCGAGAGATTAAGCGAAGAGGTGCAAGAGGATATAAGGCTGGGTCTGGTTTCAGTGAGCGTGGGCCGGGAATTGGCGAAGTTGCCACGTGGCAACCAGAGGGCCGCTGCAGAGGCTGTTTTGAAACATCGGTTGTCAATAAGAGAGGTAGAGAAGCTGATAACGCACCTGCTGTGTCGCCCGAGATGGGAACATCAGACGCTGCTCATGGCCCCGTGGGAGATTATCGAATCGAAACAGTCAAAGCCAGTAGGATTTCAGGCCAAACTCATATCGATGCATGGCATCTGCAAGTCCGTTTCAGAGGGGTTTAAGAAGATCAGCCCGGAAAAAAGAAGGGAACTTTCGGAGTTCATATCCCGGGCGGTAGGCGCTGCTCAGGAGCTAGTGAAGATTCTCGGCGGGGGGATCGATGAAATTCATACGCGATCGTAGCGAGCTTGAGCATACACTGATCACAATGCATAACGAAGGCTGGTCGATCCGTGAACTGCAAAGACAGTTTCAGATAGGACGCAACACTGTAAGGAGAATACTCAGAGCTCATGAGGACAGACGCAACAGCGGTCATGATGTACTTAAGAAAAAGCAAAAGCGGGCGAGCAAGCTGGACAGTTTCGAGCCTGAAATAAAAAGACTACTTGAGAAATATCCCCTTATTACGGGCGTGCGCATATATGAAGAATTGAAGGACGCCGGCTATGCGGGAGGGATCAGCATTCTGAAAGAGAGACTGGAAAAGCTCAGGGCGCCTCAGCGAGAGCCGGTGATACGGTTTGAAACGGAAAGCGGGCGCCAGGGACAGATGGATTGGAGCCCTTATACGATCAATTTTACACGTACCGGCAAATGTCAGGTGCAGTGTTTCTCCTATATACTGGGCTTTTCCAGAAGACAATATATCGACTTTACGTTACGCCATGACTTCTACAGCCTTATCCGCCGCCATCAGGATACGTTCCAATATTATGGTGGCGTACCAAGGGAGTGCCTCTACGATAATGAAAAAACAATAGTGCTGAGATGGGAATGCGGCAGGCCAGTCTTTAACCCTGCGTTCACGGCTTTTATCACGCATTATAACTGCAAACCTGTTGCCTGTCGCCCTGGAAATCCTCAAACAAAAGGGAAAATTGAGTCGCCATTTAACTATGTGGAAAAAAATCTGCTTGGCGGCAGAGACTTTCAGGACATGGAAGACCTCAGGGCAACGCGCCTGTGGTGGCTTAAAGAAAAGTCCGACTTGCATATCCACGACACTACGAAGCGTGCTCCGATAGAACTGTTTATAGAGCAGGAACAATCGGCGCTTCAGCCTCTGCCGCTTCATCCCTATGACACATCAGAGGTATTCTTAAAGATTTGTGATGCCGAGGGGTTTATCAATCTGGAGACAAACCGGTACTCCGTACCCTCCGGCAACATGGCCGACATACTGAGCGTCAAGGCCACAGAGCGCGAGATGCTGATTTACAACCCCGAGCTTGATTGCATAGCCCGGCATGAACGGCAACCCGCGGGCTCCGGTCAGAAGGTGGAAAACCCTGAGCACTTCAGGACAGAAAAAATACGCTATGGTCTTGAACCTGTGAAAGAGGCTTTTATGGAATTGGGAAGTGCGGCCGGGGAGTTCCTTAAGGGGCTTACAGAAAGACATCCGAAGAACTGCGGGTTTCATGCCCGGTACATCCTTCGTATGAAAGAACACTACCAAAGCAATGATATTTACAAGGCTATTGAACATGCAATCAGGTATCAGGCCTTTGAGGGCAAGGCAATAGAAAGAATACTCAGTGCAAAGGCGATGCCGCGCACTCTGGAGTCTATACGTAATGAGCGAGCGAGGCAGGAGCTTCAAAAGACATTGCCGAAAATCACGCAGCGGCCTCTGGCGGAATACAGCGAGCTGCTGCTCAAACAGGAGAATGAAGATGAAGAAGACAGAGGAGACACTGACAAAAATCAGAGAACATCTTAAGACGCTGAAGCTTAAGGGGATTCAGAAGGTACTTGAAAAAGAACTTGCCGATGCTGCGCAGCAGGCGCTTCCGCCGACAGACCTCCTTGAACGACTGCTTGCCATAGAGGCAAATGCATTCATAGAAAGAAGAATAGAGCGTAAAATCAGCCAATCACGGCTGCCGGATAGAAAACTTCTTTCGGATTTCGACTTTGCTTTCCAGACGGGAGTAGACAAAGCCCAGGTAATGGAACTTGCAAAACTGGACTTCGTAGGCCGTAAACAAGGGCTCGTGATAGCCGGGAACTCGGGCACAGGAAAAAGCCATATCGCAAAGGCATTGCTCCTCATAGGATGTACTCAACAGTACAACTGCCGCTATACCACGGCAGCCGACATGCTCACAGACCTTATGGCAAGCCGTGCCGACAATAGCTTCCACAGAAAACTCAGGCAATACATCTCGCCTGATATACTCCTAATTGACGAGATAGGCTTTGATCGGTTGGAGCAGCAGGATGCACGGAACGCCTCTTTGTTCTTCAAAGTTATAGACGGCCGTTATTGCAAAGGTTCCACGTTGCTTACATCGAACATTGGGTTTAGCGAACTCGGCGATTACCTCGGCGACCCCGTTGTTACCACCGCTATCGTAGACCGAATGGTACATCATTCCATAATACTCAATATTCAGGGTCCCAGTTGGAGAATGCACGAATCAAAGAAGCTCAACGCACAGGCAAGGAAGCCCACAAAAATAAAATCGTAATCCTTTGCTCCACCTGGCCTGTTCTCTTTCGTCTTTGCCGCATCCAATGCTCATCCCTTCATGATCCTGAAATGCAAGGCAAATACGCCATGAATAAAATGCAAGTCGTATATGAACGGGAATAAATAAACAGGTGGGTCATTAAACCGGCGACTAATATCCTTAATCAATCAAAACATGCAACTTTGGGGCGGGTCCGTTTATATCTGTGAAGTGGGTCCGTTCTTAATCGGTGGTGCCA
>JBGOYM010000144.1:0-5666 GCA_041479675.1 Candidatus Methanoperedens sp. | reverse complement strand
GCTTCTAACTTTTTTTAATTTACCTTTTTATTTTTATGTTTATGGATGGCTTTAATAAAATCCGTAATGGATTAAAATATTTTTAAATAAATAGGAGTTGGTCTTAACATACAAAAATCATTACCAAAATGCTCCATTTTAATACTGACACCACGGGCTGCCTGGATAACTTCTTCCTTTTCCATGCCGTGTTTGATGCTGTCCCTGAGTGCAAGCATGGCAGCCTCGCGACATATAGCCTCGATATCCGCGCCTGAATAGCCTTCTGTCATTTCTGCAAGCTTTTTTACATCGACACCGGGATACAGGGGTTTACCCCTGAGATGGAGCGTGAATATTATCTCCCTTTCTCTCATGTCAGGAGGTCTGATGTATATTAACCTGTCAAGTCTTCCAGGACGAAGAAGCGCAGGGTCTACCATATCAGGACGATTGGTTGCAGCCACCACTACCACATCCTTGAGCTCTTCAAGCCCGTCAATCTCGGTAAGGATCTGGCTCACAACCCTTTCAGTAACACCTGAATCAAAAGATGCTCCGCGCGTGGGCGCGATGGAATCTATCTCGTCAAAGAAAATAATAGCTGGCGCTGCCTGGCGGGCTTTCCTGAATGTCTCTCTTACGATGCGCTCTGATTCGCCCACGTATTTGCTCATGAGTTCAGGACCTTTTATGCTTATGAAATTAGCTTCACTCTCTGTAGCCACCGCTTTTGCCAGCATTGTCTTCCCTGTACCCGGAGGACCAAAAAGCAGTACGCCTCTGGGCGGCCTTGTGTTAATGGCTTCAAAGGCTTCAGGGTATTTTAGTGGCCATTCCACAGCTTCGATGAGTTCCTGCTTTGCCAGTTCAAGCCCGCCGATATCATTCCATCTTACTTCCGGCACTTCGATAAACACCTCCCTTAACGCAGACGGCTCGATGTTCCGGAATGCATCGTGGAAATCTTCTCTTGTCACCACCAGTGTTTCCATTATCTCGGAGGGTATCTCTTCCTCGATATTGATCCTTGGCAGTATCAGCCTGATGGCATGCATCGCAGCCTCTTTGCAAAGCGATGAGATATCCGCGCCAACAAAACCGTGAGTAATATCTGCCATCTCGCGCATCCCTTTCTCCTCGGACATGTCCTCTGAAAGCGGCATACCGCGCGTATGCACCTGCAGTATCTCAAGCCTTCCCAGCCTGTCAGGGATACCTATCTCTATCTCGCGGTCAAATCTTCCACCGCGGCGCAGCGCCATATCAATAGCGTTCGGTCTGTTCGTCGCGGCGATCACTATCACCTGACCCCGCGCCTTTAGACCATCCATAAGGGATAACAACTGCGCCACAACGCGGCGTTCAACCTCGCCTGTAACTTCCTCTCTCTTGGGCGCGATGCTATCTATCTCGTCGATGAAAATAATGGCAGGTGATGTCTTTTCAGCATCCTCGAAGATCTCCCGTATATGCTTCTCGCTCTCGCCATAGTATTTGCTCATTATCTCAGGACCACTTATGGAGAGGAAGTTCGCATCAGTTTCGTTAGCCACTGCTTTTGCTATCATGGTTTTTCCAGTACCAGGAGGTCCATGCAGCAATACTCCTTTTGGTGGATCTATACCCAGCTTCTGGAAAAGCTCTGGATGCCGCAGGGGAAGTTCTATCATTTCTCTTATCAGTCCGATCTCACGTCTCAACCCTCCTATATCTTCATATGTGAGATGGGTTGGACGAACTTCCAGTTCTTCTATCACCTGTTCCTTTACTATAATACTGGTATTCCTTGCAACAAGAACAGGTCCGGTGGGTTGTGTCGATACAACTATAAATGAAAGAGGATTACTCACAGTTTCAACGCGCAAGCGCTGTCCTTTCATGACTGGCCTTCCCTCAAGCAAACGTTGCAGATATTGCGGTCCTCCCACAAGCCTTACCTGCTGCGTGGGTGCCAGGACTATCCTGTTCGCAACCTGTGCAGAAGATTTCTGAATATACACTTTATCGTCGATACCCACCCGTGCATTGTTCCTGAGATTCCCGTCTATACGGATGATCTCGTACCCCTGGTCTTCAGGATACCCTGGTCCAGCAAGGGCACACACCTTCTCCTTTCCTATCACAAGGATGACATCACCTTTTGAGAGCCCCATTCTATCCATCAGGTCACGGTCTATTCGTGCAATATCCCTGCCCGCATCTCTATGGTGCGCCTCAGCCACGCGCAGTATTATTTTTTCGTTCATGCTGTAATTAATTATATCTGCTCACTGGTATATGAAGTTCTCTGAGATCTTCTTGTATTTCTCCATCTCTTTCTTGGAATACGGCTTAACCTTTGTCATTGCATCCCTGAAATGGTGATAGCCAAGCTTCAGTTCTGTGATAGCTCCTTCACCTGTGGGTTTGCCTGAGTTCACATACTCTCTTATTGCAAGCATCGTGGCTTCATTGCATACCGATGCGATATCTGCGCCTGTGAAATCCTCTGTATCTTTTGCAAGTATGTTAAGGTCCACATCGCTATCAATAGGCTTGTTCGCAAGATGTATACTGAATATTTCATACCTTGCCTTCTCATCTGGTGGGGTTACGAATACAAGGCGGTCTATCCTTCCGGGGCGCAAAAGCGCAGGGTCGATTATGTCGGGTCTGTTAGTTGCCGCAATCACAGTTACGTTGTGCAGCTCTTCAAGCCCATCTATCTCAGACAGCATCTGGCTGACCATTCTCTCTGTGACGTGTGAATCTCCTCCGTTCCCACGAGCAGGGGCAATAGAGTCGATCTCATCAAAGAAAACAATGCACGGAGCTGACTGTTTTGCTTTCCTGAATGTCTCACGCACAGCTTTCTCGCTCTCTCCGACCCACTTGGACAGGAACTCAGGTCCTTTCACGCTTATGAAATTCGCCTGGCTCTCGGTGGCAACAGCTTTTGCAAGCATGGTCTTTCCTGTGCCCGGCGGCCCGTAGAGCAGTATGCCCCTTGGGGGTCTTGCGGAAAGATGTTTGAACAGCGCCGGATATGTCATAGGCCATTCCACAGCCTCTTTCAACTCCTGCTTCACATCTTCAACCCCTCCGATATCGCTCCAGTGGACATTCGGTGACTCGATGAACACTTCTCGAAGCGCCGAAGGCGACATCTCGCGAAGAGCATTATTGAAATCATCCGCAGTAACTGTCATCTTATTAAGAATTTCTGCCGGGATGCTATGCACGTCAAGGTCTATCTCAGGAAGTACGCGCCTGATAGAACTCATGGCAGCTTCCCGCGCCAGGGCGGCAAGGTCAGCTCCCACGAAACCATGCGAGAGGTTAGCAAGTTCTTCAAGCTTCACGTCCTCAGCAAGCGGCATCCCCCTTGTATGTATCTGAAGTATCTCAAGCCGCGCTTTCCTGCTTGGCACGCCTATCTCGATCTCACGGTCAAATCTTCCGGGACGGCGTAGCGCCGGATCTATTGCATTTGGTCTGTTCGTGGCTCCTATGACAACGACTTTGCCCCTTGCCTTAAGACCATCCATCACAGCAAGAAGCTGAGCAACAACCCGCCTTTCCACTTCACCTGTCACTTCTTCGCGCTTCGGGGCGATGCTGTCTATCTCATCGATAAGTATGATACTGGGGGCATTCTCCTCCGCAGCCTTGAAAATATCGCGAAGTCGTTCCTCTGACTCACCGTAGAACTTGCTCATTATCTCAGGACCGCTGAGAGTATGGAAATTGGCGTTGGTTTCAGAAGCAAGCGCTTTTGCCAGCAGTGTCTTTCCTGTACCCGGTGGTCCGTGCAGCAGGACACCTTTTGGCGCCTCTACTCCCAGACGCTCGAATATCTCAGGATGACGCAGCGGGAGTTCTATCATCTCCCTTACTTTCCTGACCTCGTCCCCGAGCCCTCCTATGTCTTCATAGGAAACTCTCGGAATGGAAGGAAGCTCCTTTGCAGGTTTATCGCTTATTTCTATCTGGGTGCCGTCGGTTATTATAACTGAATCGCTCACAGGTCTTGTGGAAATGACAATAAGATCTACCCTGCGCCCCATTATGTTAAGTTCGACCGCGTCCCCTCTTGAGATGACACGGCCATCAAGATTGTGAAGAAGGTACGACTCACCCCCCTGTATCTTCAGGGGCTGAGTTGGCGCGAAAAGTATTTTCTCAGCAGGTGCGGTCTGTATCTTTCGTATCTGCACTTTGTCGTCGATACTGACTCCGGCATTACGCCTTACAGTCCCATCAACGCGTATTATTCCGGTGTTATTGTCTTCCGGGTATCCTGGCCATATTAGAGCTGCTGTCCTTTTTGTGCCTTCGATCCCGATGACGTCCCCGGTCTGCAAGCCCATTTCACGGGCAACCTCAGGGTCCATCCGTGCGATCCCGCGACCTGCATCGTAGGATTTTGCTTCGCTGATCTTCAGGGTAACAGTTTTGTCTTTTTTTTCCATAATACCATAATATATTGCATGTTTTATTTATATATCTATTCCACGTGTTTATTCGATATCTATCTTCTTTCCTTTAGGTTTATTCAATTCTTTGAGCCTGAGAGTGACTTCCAGTACCCCGTTGTTGTATTTGGCATTAGCACTATCGGGATCAACAGGTGATGGTGCAGCTATGCACTTATAGTATTTCCTTCCGCTGCCTTCTGCTTTAATCACTACTTCGCTCTCTGTCGCATTGATCTCTATGTCCTTTTTCTCTATCCCCGGCATCTCAGCCGTGATATTGAATTCATTATCTTTTTCGTTGACGATGGAGCTTGCAAATGGCTCCCTGACATCATGGTCTTTGCCAACAGGCAGGACGTTCCCGAACCGTTCTACATGAGGTATGCCGGAAGGATCGACCTGAACGCTGAAACCATAGACCTGCGGCTCTTTTCCAAGCTGGGTCATCATATGGTTCATGAGTTCGTTCATCTGTTGGAACTCTCTCTCAAGTTCATCAAAGATTCCTTTTTCGGTCTTTCTCCAGTCTCTAAACATATTTTTTCCTCCGATATTTTTTCTTCTGTCTTATTCCTTAAGTTCTATTCTTTCAGTCTATGCTGAAATCATTTTCATGCTGTTTGATCATATTTTTCCTGAGCATTTTCTCAAGATGTGCCTCAATCACGTATTCAGGGATCCCAAGCTGCATGGATAACGCACGCTGGCTCATGGGACATTTGAGCAGGGCATATAGTATCTCTGCCTCGACCGGGTCATATGCGACTTCCTCGATGACATCCATATACAGTCCCATCGCATCGGTGATGCTGGCCTGTACCTGCTGGTATTCCAGCATTATCCGCTGGCTGTCTTCCATAAGACCATGTATTCTGGCGTACAGGGATTTCAGGTCTGAAAGCGCAGGGCCGGCTCTGACCGGATTTTCCGGCTCATCTTCTCTCATGATAATGGTGGTTGCCATTTCAAAGGAGTACGGCGACACAAACACTTCCAGCCGCAGGTTATCTGCGATATGAAAATACTTGCGCCGCTGTTCATCCACGTTGGCTTCGATCAGACCCGCTTGCTCAAGGAGCTCAAGATGCCCGAGGATCGCTTTTGCGCCCACGTCAAGCCTTTCTGCTATCTCGCTCATAAAGCAAGGGCGGCTTGCCAGGAGGTGCAGGATCTTCCTGCGGTTCTCGTTCCCGAGTATATCCAACAGTTGTGCTGATTCCATGTTTT
>JBGOYM010000143.1:0-5781 GCA_041479675.1 Candidatus Methanoperedens sp. | reverse complement strand
ATATAGCCAAACGTCCTCTGGAAAATGTTCTCCCCTTCCATAAGCGGTATTTTTTTGTTTGTTATTTCTTTCCTATACCATTCCCTTGTACTCTCGTCCCAAGCCTCCATCATCCCGTAATCGAGCATCGTCTCTATGCTTGCAAGCGCAGCCTTGAGATTTATTCCAATAAGTGGTACGCCTGCAACGGATATGATCAAATCGGCATTCAATATAATCCCTTTATTCAGGAGTCTGTCCAGCAAATCTACAAGGTTGTTCTCGCGTTCAGGTTTCATCTTTGTTCCTCCTTCCTGGATTCCAGTGGAAATGAAGGGGGCTGAAGGCTCGCTGCTGCTTCATCTTTAGTCCTCCTTCAACTCCACAAAACTGAAAGGGGCCCATGGACCAGTGAAGCGGACAGCAAAGCCATCACGGTTGTTTATTTCGTCCAGTATCTCGCCGAGCTTTTCGATCCTATCTTCATTGACAAGGCAGGAAAATGCCACTATCAGCTTCATCCCTTTATATTTTTCAGGCACATGCGAGGTCTTCTTTTCAAGCTTTGATTCCTCAACATGTTCTCTTATCTTAGAGCCGAAACCAGTGGCAAGCATGGATATTTCCACTGCAATAGCATCCTTCATTTTTAACTCGAACTGCCGCCGGACAAGGTAAGCAGCACCTTTTGACATTTTTTCCAGTTTCTCTTTTAGTTCCTTTAGTTCCTGATCGCTACTCGCAAGCTTCTCAGCGAGCCTATCCTGATCACAGAAAATCTGAACAGAATACTCAGCTTTATTTTTGATCTTCTCAAGTTCACTTTTAAGTTTCTTGTAATTCTCTGATAGCCAGTTCCTTACAGTTTCATCGTTGCCTATGACGACGGTACTGAACGCAAAGGGCAAAACTGTGCCGAATTGTTTCGACGCATAGTCAATTACATAATTATGTGCTAAAATCCACTCTCTGGATTTCCCGTCGTCCTGTGTTCTGTAAGCTTCTGCCTGGCAGGAATGAACAACAGCAGCAATATCTTCATGAGGTATTGTGAAGACCTTATTATTATTGATCCCTATATCGCCAAAGCACAACTGGGCACCGCTATTTATAACTGAGTACAGGTATCTCCCTTCCCGGGTTTCCACATCTTCATGACCTTCATTCATGCCTTTTCTACACCTTCAGCCCACCTTCTTGTATCAATCAAATTTCTTATCATATCATCCGTGATTTGATCTAAGCCATCTCGCACTGATTCCACGGCATCATCAAGGTCATTGTCTTTCTTTATGTTATCAAGCGCTTCTTTCAGGTCGCTTAATGCCAGACCAAGTCTCTCAATTTCCTGATCGGTCAACCTCCCACCTTCCATTATTCGTATGGCCTGCCGTTCGAGCACCTCCTGAATGATCTCTACGAGCGCCACAACCAGCCCGAGCAAACCCTGTTTAAGATTACCCTCATCGATGTTAACTGGCATTGCCCTCTCTTTCTATCTTAAGCTGCAATATTCCGTTGTTATAGGTTCTCTCAATAATGGATTTCGAAACAGACGGCAATCTAATCGTTCTGCAATATTTCCCGGCGGAAATTTCAAGTGTATCTTCTTTTAGTTTTGTTTCTATGTCTTTTTCCTCCACACCAGGAAGTTCTGCAATCACCGAAATGTAATCGTTTTCCTCAAATATATCAATAATTGGCTCTCGCTCTTCAGTTTCTACTCTTTCCTCATCTGGCTCCTTTTCCACACTTTTTGGCATGACGACTTTCCGCTCTGTAAGGGGTTTTATAGATATTCCATAGTTCACGCTGGGCTTGCTGCTCCAGCCCGTTTCTAACCTGTGCTTTATCTCTGCATCAGTCTCTGCGATCCTTCTCCTGAATTCTGGGGAGGATTTTTCAAGAGCTCTTACAATCCCGCTAAAACCTGGGATTAACTGCCCTACTATGCTTTCTGTCGTAATGGTCTCTTCGTCTTTTCCTTTCTTTTCTTTCTTATTTTTCTCAATATCCATGATGTTCACCTTCCTGTTCTCCTGAGTTTTACCTCCAATACACCATTCCTGTATGTTTTTTCAATAACCTGCCCCACTGCATAACGCAGTGGAATAATTCTATTGAATCCGCCAGAAGATATCAGGAGTCTATTGCCATTCACATCGAGCTTTATATCATCTTCATCAACATGGAGCAGTTCAGTTGTAATCCTTATAATATCCTCTTCCTCAATGACATCTACATGAGAACTGTTCACCTCGGCATTTAATTCCCTCGACATCGCAAGTGGACTTACCCAGCCGCATATTGGGCAGCCATTTCCGAATAGCATATCCTTTTCCACAAGATAGTGACATGCCGGACAGCGGTATTGGAATGCGTGTTCTTCTTTACTGACCTTTTTGATCACACGATTAATAAATGTTCCTCCTTTCGATTTACGTATTCAGGACTTTTTGCTTTTATTCTGTCAGCCTCTCTCCATCCTGCAGCGTTTAAGTTTGTCCCGGATGGGAAGTCCAGGCCATACAGTGCCGCTGTCTCAAATGATGCCAAAGCAGCCCGTATCTTGATGCCAAGAAGTTCAGTGCCGGCAACGGAGACAGAAATATCCGCGTTGATTACAAGACCCCTGTCCAGAATCCGCTCTATCGCATCTGCCAGACCTCCGGAACCTTCAGGCATTAATCCAGTCATGGTTTACCCTCTCTTTCAAGCCTTTTCCAGATATTGCCGTAGATTCTCTTTGCTGGCTTTACCATAGAATACTTAGGTTTCACTGGAATAGTGGAATGTGTCACTCCGTATTCCCGTGACTTTGGTTTATCCCCTAAACCGACTAAAGCCGCACCGGGATTGAGATTTGGCGATCTATCAGCTTTTTTAGCGCTCATTAAAGCTTGATTGCTTTTAACTTTCAGTTTGTATCTTTCTCTCTGTTGAAATAAATTTATTCTGGCTTTGTCACGCCATTGCTCCATTTTTTGTATTGTCCTTTCCAAAAAATTCCTTTTTTTTATTCCGATCATATTGGTTCTTCCAATAGGGAGTCTTCCAATTGTATCAACCATTATGAATACCCCCCAATTTGTCTATGCCATTTTTGATTTCCTATATCTTTTGACAATTTTTCCATTATCTTTTCATATTGTTCTTTTACATTTGCCATTTATCTCACCTCATTTTCTTTCCTGCTTAACTTGATCGTTAGAATCCCGTTTTTGAAGGATGCCTCTTTGATACCTTCGATATTTTTTTCTTCAGAAACCCGGATATTCCTCACCAGATTGCCATCAGGGGTTATCGCTGTTATTCTTAAAAAGCGGTTGTCAGCGATATCGAGTTCGATATCATCTTCCCTGATGTGCGGTAAATACGCAACGACAGAAATTGTGTCACCATTCGCTACAATATTGATGGTCGGCTCTTGCACTCCCTCACCAGGCCCGGTTGAACGGAGACGGGCTTTGGGATGAGAACGAGAACCCTGCAAGTCATTCTTCTCTATTCCAATTTTGACAGTATAACTATACTCAGCCTTTGAATCAAAGGGTCCTTTAGTCTCTCCTGATACGTTTCTCACCTTCTCATTTTTCCTCTCCATCTCCTCAAGAATCTTCAAAAAATCCCGGAGGCTTTCCACAAATCCCGGAGATGGTGAATTTATTCGCTCTATTTTTGAATTCATCGCGCCCTCAGGATATCGGTTCTTACGCTAAGATTCATCTCAGTTCCCCGTTCAGCAAGTTTAAGCTCTTGCAGCAGCTTTGCATTATTTTTCTCATATTCACCAGAGGTTAATTCCCCAAACTCAAAAAGCAATCTGTTCTCTTTTATCTTATTCTTTATTTTTTCAGGATTGTACAGCTCCTTGTTTGCGAAATCCCGTATCTGTTCAAGCGTCCAGATAAGGCTCAATCCTGGTATCGTGATCCCCAGTTGCCTGAGCAAAATATCGTCGATAATAAACATTATCGAAACCCCCCCCGCTTTCTGGACAGGATCTGGATATCCACAAAATTATATGGTGGCCATGGTCCGCTGTACTGGATTTTAAGATTGGTATATTTACTTTCAAGTTGCTCTACCTCGCCTGAAAAATCATCGATTTTATCTCTGTCAACAAGGAATGAGGCATTCAATAGTAAACGTGTGCTGAACAGTTTGAGTTCTTTTGACTGGATAGCCTTCATTTTGAGTGCTTCAAGAAAATCTGATTTACATTTATCTTTTTCATCCCAATCTGCAGCTTCTTTTGATAGGAATACCTTGACCCCGAGTTCAACCTTGTTATCAACTTCAGACATGGCTTTCTTCATGGCTTTATATCCGACACTCATCGCAATCAAAAGCAGTTTCTTGTTTTTGAACGCCATTCCATAAGCCACAGGAAGCACACTATGCTCTTTCATCACCTGTTCTACAACCTTTCTGTGAAGTTCAACTTCTTCATCGCTTGCCTCATACTTTTTCACCGCAGCGTTGCTCACCACAAGCGCAAAATCCCTGTACTCCAAAGTGTAAACTTCCTGCCCACCAAACCCGATATTCCCAAAGCTCTTTTTTTCACCCGGAGATTTAATTATGCAATACACATATCTTCCGCTCTCCTCATTCATGTTGTATTCGCCTCCAAATTTCTGGATTTTAAAAAGTCATTTAAGAATTCATTTGCCAGACTGTGTTCCTCAAGTATACGCTTGATATTTGCTTCGCTGCCCCTTGCTGGTTTATATACTTTCTTTTTAATACTGCATTCATATTCCAGTAGCCCTTCTTTTTTTAGCCTGTGAAGAAGAGGGTATATAGTACCTGGACTCAGCAGTACATTGAAATTCTTGTGGACAATATTCAATATATCAGTACCGCACATTGGTTTGCCGGCAATCATTGCAAGAATTACTATATCCAGATATTCCTTGACGAACCGTTCTAAAGTAGCATCTGCAATATCCAGTTTTTCCCCGGATAAAACTGTGATATCCGGAGTATTGAGGATGAGCCTGTCATGGATTGCGGTAAGTTTCTGGATTCTTTCCGGAGGAAGACGGGAAAGGTCATACATACATAAAGCGGTAATATTTTTATTCTCAGCAAGGAATTTTTCCAGATTTTCATGTCCATCATCAATGGAACTCATATCCATGATTATTCTCAACTTGCCTCCCATGGTTTTCAGGATGCCGATATTTTCTGGATGGAAAAAAGACAGGTTGGGATTCTTCTCAAACCTGCTTTTTATTAACTCAGGTTGTTCACAAGTTACATACAGGAGTTTCTCGTCATCATCAGACATAGTAAAGAAGGAGGACTGGATCGCATATTTGTTCAAATGTGAGGTGTACAAGAATAATATGTGCTTACTTAAAGCCAGTGACCCGGCTAAAATCGCATCTATGCTTGTGGGTATTATTGCTGCATTCTTGTTCATTATCCATCCTTATTTGAATACTTCCGGCAGTCGTGTAGTACGCAGCCGCTCGATTTACGCTTCTTCTTCTCCTACAATCATGTCTCCCCTGTGGCGCATCCCGACCCGTCTGTATCCAGTGAACTCCAGGTCTCCGGTAAGTTTGAGCTCATAAGTGTTTAGAATATCCTGGGTATCGGGAACTGCTTTTCTCTCAAGCACTTCGATCTGTACCTTCCATTCTTCACCTTCTTTGGCCACGGATGTAATGCTCTCTGCTTTCTTGTTCAAAATGCTCTCTAACAGGGCAGGAGCTTTCTGGCATATTTCTTTTATATTTACATGTTTTATATTTGTCGTCATGTCAACTCCATTATGGGATGTAGATGCTT
>JBGOYM010000142.1:0-5816 GCA_041479675.1 Candidatus Methanoperedens sp. | reverse complement strand
TACGATGGTCTTGATTCAACAGAGATAGCAAGCACAGCCCATGTCGCGAAGATCCTGGACGTTCCCGTTCTGCTCGTTATCGATGCGCGCGGTGTATCGCGAAGTCTTGCGGCTGTAGTGAAGGGTTTCTCTGAGTTCGATAATGTCAATATCCAGGGCATTATCCTTAATAATGTGGGAAGTGAAAGGCATGTGAAGCTTGTAAGGGATTCACTTACCAGCGCCGGGATCAATATCCCGATCATTGGGGCACTGCCAAAAAATAAGGACATCTCCATCCCGTCGAGGCATCTTGGTCTTCATATGGCTTCTGAGAATACCCTTAACGTAAAATTACTTTCAGATCTCATTGAAAAACATATCGACATGGAAGCGGTAAATAAGATAGCAAATGCTTATACTCCCCCCTATGTTGAACTCAAGGAACCTGAGGAGACATTCAATGTCAGGGTAGGGATTGCGCAAGACAGCGCATTCTGTTTTTATTATCAGGATTCGCTTGACGCTCTCAAAAGACAGGGAGCAGACATTGTTTTCTTCAGCCCTATGAGTGATGACCTGCCGCAGGTGGACGGTTTATATCTTGGCGGAGGGTATCCCGAACTCTATGCAAAAGAGCTTGAAGTCTCAAGAACGCGCGAACAGATAAAAAAGGCAGCAGATTACGGCATGCCGATCTATGGGGAATGCGGAGCGCTCATGTACCTGAATGAAACGCTCACGACAGACAGGACGTACAGGATGGCTGGTATTCTTGGGGCAGGTTCAAGGATGACTGATAAGCTTCAGGGGCTGGGCTATACCGAAGCGCAGGTCGTATCTGATTCTCCGCTTGCGAGAAAAGGAACAATAATAAGGGGTCATGAGTTCCATTATTCAGTTACCGAATGCGGCAGAGATGCCAGTTTTGCTTATCGATTGAAACGGGGAAAAGGCATCAACGATGGAAAGGATGGGTTAATGGAGCACAATACCCTCGCAAGTTATATGCACACGCATCCTGCGGCTGTTTCTTTTGCTGAATTTTTAAGGCTCTGCAGCAGATATAAGACGTGAGGATATGGCAAAGGATTGTTTTTCAGTTATCCGACAGGTTTTTATTTTACAATATCAGTAATAGTATTTCATGAGTTCAAAGGAAATCGTGAAAACAAATAAAGCACCGGATGCCATTGGTCCTTATTCGCAGGCAGTTAAAATAAACAAAATGGTCTTTCTATCGGGTCAGATCGCGATCGATCCGAATAACCAGCAGTTCATTGATGGTGATATAGAGACCCAGACAAAAAGGGTTCTTGATAACCTGAAAAGTGTACTCGAAGCATCGGGAAGCAGCCTTGAAAGCGTTGTCAAGACGACGATCTATCTGACAGATATTAATGATTTTTCAAAAGTGAACGAGATATACGCATCCTATTTTTCTTCAGGCAAACCAGCCCGTTCCACTGTATGTGTTGCAGCGCTTCCTAAAAACGCAAAAGTTGAGATCGACGCGATCGCAGAGATCATTTGAAACCGTAATAATGCATCAGATTGCGTTTAGAACAGTTGCAGAGGCTGCCGTCCCCTATACAATAATATACTATAACTGTCTATAGCAACCTATAAATATATCCAGATTAAATGTGCTATCATGGTTACAACGATCCAGATAAAGGACGAAATAAAAGCAGTATTAAATCAAATGAAACTCTTCGAGCGGGAAACTTATAACGATGTCTTGGAACGACTTATTGAAGACTTCCAGGAACTCAATGAAGAGACAAGGCGAGAGATAAAATCTGCAATAAAAGAGATAGAAAGCGGCAAATATGTAACTCATGAAAAGCTTGCAAAAGAACTGGGATTCTGATGAAATTCCAGATAATCTGGTCAGAATCAGCAGCAAACGAGCTTAAAAGACTTGATAGGGCAATCGCAAAGCGCATTTATATGAAAGTCTCGCAGCTCGTTGAAAATCCACATCATAATGTAATAAAAATGGTAGGTGACCCTTATTTTCGATTACGTGTGGGGGATTACCGCGTTATTTTTGATGTACAGAATGACAGACTTCGGATACTTATTATTAACGTAGGTCATCGAAAGAACATTTATAAAAAATAACTGAACCAGAACCGATAGTGGGGAGAAAACAATTTAAGCAATCGAATGATGTTTAAACCAGAAATATGGACGAACTCGAAAAGATAAAACAACTGAAAAAAAAGCGCAATGCTATAATCCTCGCTCACAACTACCAGCGCGCCGATGTGCAGGATGCCGCGGATTTCGTAGGCGACTCCTTTGGTCTCTCACAGAAAGCTATATCAAGCGGCGCAGATGTGATCGTTTTTTGCGGTGTGGATTTCATGGCAGAAAGCGCGGCTGTGCTAAACCCGGAAAAGACCGTTCTCATGCCTGAACTTTCAGCACAGTGTCCCATGGCAGCCATGATTACCCCGGAAGCATTGAAACTTGAAAAAGAAAAATATCCTGATGCGGCTGTGGTCTGCTATGTGAACACTTCAGCAGCCGTGAAGGCGGAAAGCGATATCTGCTGCACTTCTGCAAATGCCGTGAAGGTTGTGAACGCGCTTTATGAAAATGAAATAATCTTTGTTCCAGACAGGAACCTTGCCCTGTATGTTGCAGATCACACTGAAAAGAAGATAATCCCATGGAACGGTTACTGCCCCACCCATCACTTAATCCTCCCCGGCGACATCCTTCTTGAAATGGAGGAGCATCCAGAAGCACAGGTGCTTGTCCATCCTGAATGCAGACCTGAAGTGGTAGCACTCGCCAATAAGGTACTGAGCACTGCAGGTATGCTTAAATATGCTGCACAGTCGGATGCCCGGGAGTTTATCATAGGCACAGAACTCGGACTTTTGCACAGGCTGAGGAAAGAAAACCCACAAAAGAAATTTTATCCTGCAACAGCATATGCAGTCTGCCCGAACATGAAAATGAATACGCTGGGCAGTATCATTCACGCACTTGAGAAAAATGAACATGTAATAAAAGTCCCGGAGAATATCAGGAGCAGGGCGAAACTGGCGCTTGACAGGATGCTGGAAGCTGGACGCGGAGATTGATGAACGTATTCCTGGAACTGATACGATACCGCAACTGCGCCATGGCAGGGCTTGCTGCTGTTATCGGGGGAGGAATTGCGTACAGCGCATCGAGCGCCGCGCCAGGTGAAATAAATGATATAATATGTTTGTTCCCTGTTTTTATTACAGTTTTTCTTATCACGGGAGCGGGAAATGCCATCAATGACTATTTTGATGCAGGCATCGATGCAGTGAACCGCCCCGAACGTCCCATACCTTCGGGAAGGTTAAGAAAAGGATTTGCCTATAAGTTTTCGATTTTCCTTTTTGCTGGCGGGATCCTTGCTTCATATTTTATTGGCGCAATCCCTTTTTTCATTGCTTTATTCAACTCATTCCTTCTTTACCTCTATGCCTTTTCCTTGAAAAGAAAAGTCTTTGTAGGAAACCTCAGCGTGAGCTACCTCACTGGTTCAACATTTCTTTTTGGAGGCGCTGCATACGGCTTAAAAGGCATCGAAGCAACCTCGGTACTGTTCTTCCTGTCCATGCTTGCCACGCTTGCACGGGAGATAGTAAAAGCGATAGAAGATATGGAAGGGGACAGGAAAGACGGCGCTGTCACTCTACCCATCAGGATCGGGGAAAGACCATCAGCATACATTGCCTCGGCGGTTGGGCTGATTGCAGTACTGTTGAGCCCGTTGCCTTATATTACAGGATTGTTCAAAGATTCTTATCTTCTTGTGGTCGGAATTGCAGATATCATCTTTTTATATGCTGTGCTCTTGATACTGAAAAAGAACCACTCTGAATCCTCAAAATACTTTAAAGTGGCTATGTTTTTCGCACTTGTTGCCTTTATTGCAGGAAGTTTTCTAAGGTGAGCCTGCGGCAAATTTGATAAGATTCTTTATTTTCTAATTTTAAGCAAGACAAGCACTTATTTTCATAAAAAATTACGTGCAAGGCCACCGTTGGACAGGATAACAGGATTTACAGGATAAAATTTTAATCCAATCCTGTTGATCCTGCCAATATCTCCAAACAGTATATCTGCATGACCTTATCAACTCGACCTCTGGCTTATCAATCAAATCTTCGGCAGTGGTATAATTTAAGATACTTAACTCCACTTTGTTAGATTAGACAATCGCATCGCCTACTCATGTCGATTCCAATTTTTCATAAATAATGGTTTAAGTAATCTTCCGATAGTGATTTGTTCTGAAATTGGGCAAATTCCAAGTAGGATAGATTCTTCAAATATCATTAAGTATCGTATTCTGGTACACTGCCAAATCTTCAGGTTCTGCATCTTCTTTTGGTGAGCATAATTCTGCAAGTTTTTCTTTCAACCTTTTCTCTCCAGCCTCAGACCACATTTGAATAAAAATATCAATCTTGTGTGAGATTTCTTCTTTCATTTCATTTGCTCGCTCTTCTTCGAGCAGTCCTAAGCTCACTTTTTTATCTATCTCTGCATTATAAGCCGATATCGCCATGGTTGCGTAACATTTGAAAGCTATTTTTTTCCGTATGTCATATTTATTGCTTATATTCCTTTGTTTCCAGAGGATATTCTGTCTTTTCTTTTCATGAACTTGCTTCTGATGTTTTGGACAGACCTCTTGATTTCTATTTCTATTTTTCATGATTGTTGGAGTTCATTATCATTAGTTTATTATGCGGTCAGTTACCATATATATTACCGTCTTTATGGAAACAAGGAATTTTGTCTTTACCCAGTAGTATTGAAACTATTGATATTATCAAAGATGTTCTATCCTAGCATTTACAAAGCCTAAACCCCAAGCTTCGGTATCGTTCTCAGATATTTTGCCTTGACCTGTTCTGGCGTGAAATGTGTATATCGGTCAAGCATAGTTCTGTCAGCATCGCCTCGAAGCATTGTATCAATTTGGGATGAAACCGTCAAATTACTCATCCTTTCATTTTCTTGCGCCCATAAATATAGAGTGTCAATAGATTATGATTTTTATATAGACTGGTCTTTTTGTCAGTATTTCCAGTAAATCCTGTCTGAAATTTAGAAATATTACAGCACTCCTTTCGTGCTCGGAACACCAGTTCCGCTTATCCTGACAGTTCTCTTTAACGCCACAGCGAACGCCTTGAAGAGCGCCTCGATCTTGTGGTGGTCGTTCTCTCCGGTAACAGTAAGGTGCGCGTTGATGCCTGCATTGCTTACCACGGATTCGAAGAAATGACCTGTATTCTGGGGATTGAAACCGCCAATATTCTGGTTCGCAAACGCTGCATCAAAAAAAAGGTAGCTCCTGCCGCTTATGTCCAGGGCGGCTGTTGCGAGCGCCTCATCCATCGGTATGCGGGCTTCTCCGAACCGCTCGATCCCTTTCTTTTCACCAAGAGCTTTCTTAAGGGCGCTTCCCAGGGTTATTCCGACGTCCTCTATGGTGTGGTGGTCATCCACGGTCAGGTCTCCCCGCGCTTTGATCATAAGGTCAAGGGAGCCGTGTTTTGCAAAAGAGTTAAGCATGTGGTCAAAGAATGCAATGCCTGTGTTGATGTCTGTGTTCCCCATGCCGTCCAGCGATATCTTCACTTCGATATCGGTCTCGTTCGTTTTCCGTGTGATTTTTGATTCCCGCATGAGAGGTTTGTATTAATTAGTTAGAATATAAAGGTATTGTAATTTTTCAAGGCATTATAGGACAGCTTGAAAGTAGCAATGATATAAATATGTTTAATTTATTTTATTACGTTTCTTACAAATATCAAAAGTCTTATAGT
>JBGOYM010000141.1:0-5950 GCA_041479675.1 Candidatus Methanoperedens sp. | reverse complement strand
CAAAGGTGGCTTTTAAGAAGCAGGCTACGGTATGCAAGTATGCAGTCCCGGAAGGCTACCCGGACGATCCGGTAAAGGATTCGGTCGTGGAGATCGGAAGCACCCGAAATGCGCATGTTTTCTATTCGAGCGTGTATGAAAAGGATGGAAAGGTTTTCACTACCGGTTCAAGAGCAGTTGCAGTTCTGGGTACAGCAAGTACCATTCATGAGGCTGAAAAAATAGCGCAGGATGGCCTCTATGCCTTAAAAGGAAGGCTTTACAGCAGGCGGGACATTGGTACTGAAGAGCTCATCAGGAAAAGGATACAGCACATGAAAGAACTAAGGGCTTGAGGGAATTCTTTCGTTACCCTTAAGGCCATATACCAAAAGTCGCGTTCAAAGCCAGAACAGAAAGTCCAGCTGCCAGGGCAATGATAACTACTGTTTTTGGAGGTATCTGCAAAGAGGTCTCTTCTGCGTCATAATACCGCATTAAACCCGCAGAGGACATGAGACCGCTGCCTTCTTTCTTTTTTGTCATAGGCATCTTTTATGTTTTTATAGCATTTTAATGTATCGCTAATTCTCTTACAATTCTTTCATTAAGGTCATTATTTTTCGTTCCGATCATCGAAATTCCGGTAGCTTTCACATCATCATCAATTATTGGCTTTCCCCTGAGGTCGCAAAGCTGTCCGCCCGCTTCTTTCAATACAAGAGCTGATGCCATGATATCATAGCCGCTCACAAGCCCCCGGGTATCAATAACGCCGTCCAGCGTGCCGTCCGCGACATAGCACATATCAAGGGCAATGCTACCCAGAGCCCTTACTATGATGGATTTTTCAAGCTCTATCAGACCTGCCGGAACCTGCGGAACACCGTATGAATAGACTGATACTACTGGCTTTGGGCGCGCGCCACGTTTTCCACCAGTTATCCGTTTTCCATTAAGTAGTGCTCCTTTTCCTTTCTCCGCGCAATAGGTATTATTCGTAATATCACATATCACAGCCATAGTGATGTCCCCGAATCCCGCGATATCGATCTTTTCGGTATAAGCAAGTGACGTGCAAAAGAACGGGATACCGCACGCAGCATTCGTAGAACCGTCAATAGGGTCAAAGACAAGCATGAACTCCGGATGCTTGCCAACGATACGGTCACCGAGTTCCTCTGAAATTATCCTCGCTGACAGACCGCGCTTCACAAGCGCCTCATCAAGTGCATGTTCTGCTGCCATATCCATCCTTCGCGTGATATCCTTTGGGCGCTGCACAAGCATTTCTGCATAATCCGCGTTATCATGTATAAAGGAGCGAATTACATTCCTGATCTCAGTTCCGATATCGATAAGTGTTTCAATTTCCATGCCCAACTCCAAAACGTGCTATGATCGCATCAGATGCGATTTTTGCGCTCTCATAAGGTCTCATATTATAGCTATCTATAACTATTTCCGGGTTGAGCGGTTCTTCATAGGGAACATTGATTCCCGGCACATTAGCGCCATCTTGCGTTGATTTGTTGTAGATTCCCTTTGGTGAAAATACTGCCTTCCTGTGGGCTTCGCGCTCCATGCACACCTCAAGCGGGCACCTTATGTACACCTCTGCGAAATTCGGAATAATGCTGCGTGCTGCTTCGCGGTATCTTCTTCTATTCGCAGTGGCGTCTATAAAGACATTTACGCCGCACTCTGTCAGCAGTTTTGCCATATAAGCAAGCGAAGCATATACTATGTCCCTCTCTTCATCCGTGTACCTGGGGTTCGGAGTAAGGACACGCCTTATCTCATCAAGCTGTAGTATCTTTACCTTAATGCCTTCACTTTCAAGTAGATCAGATGTGCGTGCAGCAATAACTGTTTTCCCGCTTCCCGGAAGACCAGTGAACCAGACTGCAAAAGCCATATTTCCCCTATAGATATGAATTAACGTCCTGGTAATCGAATACCTCGTTTTTCAGGATATTATTGATAAAATTAAAAAGTTTTGTCCTCACGCCAGGGTCAAGGTTCGGATACCATATCGGACTGGCTACCACAAGGCTGCGAAACACATAGAATGGTTGTATAACTTCAAGCAGTTCCCTGTCACCTGTTTTCTCAAGGTAATTATCAAAGAAGAGTTCATACATCTCCTGGAACGGTCCTGCTAGCTCCCCGTATTTTTGCAATGAATAGAACAGGTAATTCATCGTTATGGAAGAAACGTCATCTGCCGCCTCGCCCCATTCGCCACGGCTTCGGTCAAGCACAGTGAAATCCACACCCTCACGGAACATGATGTTCCATGGGTGGAAATCGCCGTGGGTCATGCAAAGGCGGTGAGTACGTCCTTTTATCATATATCGCCAGTCCACACATTTTTTCTCTATCTCGCAAAGGTCGCCCCATGTCACGAAATCAAGATCGTCCGGGTAGCTGTCGGCCAATCCCATTATGCATTCCCCGTGCCCCACGATATCCCTGAGCTTTCGAAGGTACAGTTCGCGGTCGTCATGCCTGTTCGCATGTATATTGGCAAGATAGGTGGAAAGTGCTTCAGTTCGTTCAATATCAACCGAGGTTAGTTCTCCATCCTTTTTGATCCTCTCAAGGTCAAGGAAATATTCCTTCCCCTCGATCTTTTCCATCAAAATAAAGTACTCATCAGCCTTTCCTGATGAAAAAAGCTCACCTTTCCTGGTAAAATATCCAACATCCAGCGACTTCACGTGCCCGGGCAGGTTATTGAACACCGAATTCTGCCATATCAATATCTGGGCCCTGTCAGAGAAATGGTCGTGCCCGAAGCCCTTCTGCACTCGCATGGATGAGAGCACAACAGATCGTTTTTTCCCGCCTGCCTCAAAATCAATGAGGTAGGGCTTTCCGTAGCCGAACCCTTTTATTCCCTCCTCGACCTCGACAGGCATACCTCCGAGTTCGCTGATTACAGTTACCTTTGCATTTACACTATAAAGTGTTTGAAGATATTTTTCAATTGCCTGATTTTTTAATGTCATAATTTCCTATGAACTTAAAGTTCTACTGTATTTTTTATATAATTTTTATTTACAGTTGTATTTGACTTTTCTTTTCTTTCTATCTTTATAGGAACATCTATTCCATACATTTCATTTATGGATTCCTTTATAGTGTTTTCTAATATTTCAAAAATTAAAGGATCTAAAGCCCCTATATATTTTGCCAAGCACTCGCTTATTTTTTCAATAATTTCGTTTTCATTAACAAAAATTGGTTTCGATAGTTCAATCCGTTTCCCTATTCCTCTATATTTACCATATTTTTTTCTAAATTCAATTTTTTCTCCTATTTTTGCTTCTATCTCATTTTTCTTATTCAAAAATTTTTCAAAAATGTTTTGTTTTGCGGAATAATTTTCTAAATGGAGTTCGATCCTTATATGATTCAAAAGTGGTTGATACATAAGTTCAAAATGCGTTCCATCTGGATATGAAGAACATTTGAAAATTTTATAGTAGGTAAAAGGAAGATGATATGGATAAAGAGTCAATTTTTTATACCAATCTGGACTATTCCTAGCATCTTCGCCTGATGAATTCCAACCTTGATCAGTTTGAATGTTTTTAAATGGTTTTTCCAATTTTAAAATTAAACTCTTTTTTATTTTTTCCGCATCTGGGGGTTCAACAAGTAATTCTAAATTATCCAATTCATCCTGAAACCTAGAACCATAAACATAGACATTGACTGCAACACCAAAAATATTAATTCTTTGCTTTCCAAATATTTTTCTAATATTTAATAATTCTTTTTCAATACTTTTTACAATGGAATAAACTAAATATGCATCTTCCGTATTTCCAATAGAACAATTTAAAACAATCGCTAATTTATCATGATTAGCCATAACCCCATTTATACACTGATGTTTTTCCCAATGGGATCTACTATCATCAGGCATACTATCTTTGTATAAATCATAGATTATTTCAGGCGCTCTATTTTTGCTTACATCACAAGCATCCGCTATTCGAATTAACGCTATTAAAAAATGTTGTCTAACATCTTCACCAGAGACCATTGGTTTTTCTTGTTTTTGATCATTTAAAACTAGTGAAGAACAATGCCCTTCGCAAATGTTTTTTAATACATGCAGTTCATCCAAATTAAAAGGAGTGATTACATCATAAATTTGTTTTGCATTGTCCAAATTTGATATGATATTTAAAAATTCTGTATTCTTACCAGAATGCTTTTTTGATAATATGCTTAAAAATTCTGCACTTCTTTCGTGATGTTTTTCTCGTATAATTTCCCAATTCTCCCCCATTTTTCCAAATTGCATACCCAAATCATGACTCCATGCTGCACATAGAACTAAAAATTTTTCCATATCTGACAAATAAAAATTTTTTAAATCTTTTATAGTCACAGTTAGTTGATTTAATAAAGTTATTACATTTCGGCTATGGTTAGGCCCATGATCTGTATAATAGTAAACCCCCTTTTTAGAAGGCAATGATGGATTATCCCAGCTTAAAATTGTGGTACAGAAATTTTTGAATTGCGTATATCTAGCATGGAGTTCTTCATCTTTTAGCTCCTTTTCTAAATCACGCACTTCATTTTCAGACATACATATCCTCATTTTTGTTCGGTTATGTTAAATAGTCATTTATGTTCCCATTTCCCAGGAATGAAGGTATTTTTCCTGCTCTTTTGTGAGCGTTTCTATCTGGATGCCCATGGCTTCGAGCTTGAGTCTTGCCACCATGTTATCGATATCCACCGGAACCCTGTAAACTTTGTTCTCAAGCGTCTTACCTTTTTCCGCAATGTACTTTACAGCCAGCGCCTGGTTGGCAAAGCTCATGTCCATGACCTCTGGCGGGTGACCAAAGGCACTGGCAAGGTTCACAAGCCTTCCCTCTGCAAGAATGTATATCCTTCGTCCATCTTTCATGACAAACTCCTGAACGTCGTTCTTTACCTGGTTGACCTTATTTGACATCTTAGTGAGCGCCGGAATATCTATCTCCACATTGAAGTGCCCGGAATTACATACTATTGCCTGGTCTTTCATTAATTTGAAATGCTCCTCGCGAATGACAGAGATGTCGCCAGTAACTGTAATGAAAAGGTCACCGACCTTTGCTGCTTCTTTCATCGGCATTACCCTGAAGCCGTCCATGACAGCCTCAAGCGCCTTTCGCGGCTCAACTTCGACAACAACAACATTACCGCCAAGCCCCCGCGACCTGGAAGCTACACCACGCCCGCACCATCCGTAACCTGCCACAACGACTGTTTTTCCAGCGAACAGGATGTTCGTTGCATTCAATATGCCGTGTAAAGTGCTCTGTCCCGTGCCGTAGCGGTTATCGAACATCATCTTTGTTTCTGCATCGTTCACTGCGACAACAGGATATTTGAGTGCACCCTCGGCTGCCATTGCTCGAAGCCTTATGACTCCGGTTGTGGTCTCCTCACACCCACCCAGAATGTCTTTTATGAGTTCCGGGTGCTTTGAGTGGACAAGCGCTATTGTGTCAGCGCCGTCGTCAAGGGTGATATGTGGTTTTATCTTGAGCGCCTCTTCCAGGCATTCATAGTACTGCTTCTCGTTCTCACCTTTTATGGCATAGGTCTTTATCCCTTCGGAAGCTATAGCAGCAGCCACATCGTCCTGTGTGCTAAGGGGATTTGAAGCTGCCAGCGCGATATTTGCGCCTCCTGCTTTCATGGTATGAATAAGATTGGCTGTCTCGACAGTGACATGAAGGCATGCCACCACATTTACACCCTTTAAGGGTTTTTCCTTCTCGAATTGCTCTTTTATTTTCTGAAGCACTGGCATGTGCCTTCGCGCCCATTCGATCCGCTGTTTTCCTTCTTCTGCGAGTTTAATGTCCTTAATAATATGATCTTTCATTGTAATCCCTGTCTATAAAACAGATGTAAAATGCTTTAGATGGTTATTAAATCTGTTGGTTTT
>JBGOYM010000140.1:0-6025 GCA_041479675.1 Candidatus Methanoperedens sp. | reverse complement strand
TGATAAGCCTTATCGGTATATTCCTCGGCAAGAAACTTTGCGAGGTCGTGCCATTATCAAAAATAAAGCTGGGCACCGGCGCGCTGTTTATCCTGTTCGGGATAATGTTCCTGGCTGGATACTGAGCTATTTGCCTGCGATCTTCTTGCTGGTTTCGGCTATCCTCTTGCCAAGAGCCCTTGCAACCACAAGGTCGTTCTCTGTTGGTGATCTATCAGCCATTGGTCATGAGACCGAGGATGCTCCGTATGGGGAGCCGCCGCTAACCGGGTCAATGGAGAAAAGTTCAGGTCACTTTTTCAGCTTCAGATACTCCTTTTTCATGCACCTGTCCATCACGACCTCAAGTCCGGCTTCATGCGCTTTAGCCGCCGCCTCTTCATTCACGATACCCTCCTGCATCCACACTGCCTTTGCTTTTATCGCGATGGCTTCATCCACGAGGGGAGGGATCGCCTCCGGGCGCCTGAAAATGTCCACCACGTCCACTTTTACAGGTATGGACAGGAGGTCGGGGTAGCATTTTTTACCATCCCACTCTGTCAGGTTCGGGTTTACAGGGATTGTGCTGTATCCATGCTCTTCCAAAAATTTTGCCACAAAATTGCTCGGTCTTTCGGGATTATCTGAAATACCCACCACTGCTATTGTCTTAAGATCAAATATTTCCTGTATTGACATATTATCTCAGGTTTTGAAGGACATTGATCTCATTAGATAATGCCCTGTGCACCCGAATAAGGTTTATTATGTAAGCTATCAATACTATCCACACGATAGCAAAAGCCGCGTATAAATATATCATGGAAACTATTCTATCCTGCTATTACATAAAGGTTATTAACTGTAATGACGATGCGTGATTCCATTGAACGACACTAAAATAAAACCCCCAAGACTTATCGCATGGGAGCTTACCAATGCATGCAACCTCGCCTGCATACACTGCAGAGCCTCGGCGATCAAAGACCCCACACCCGATGAATTATCCACAGCCGAGGCGAAGCATTTTGTTGATGAACTTGTAGAGTACAAGCCCATCATCATTCTCACTGGCGGTGAACCCCTTCTACGCCCGGATGTTTATGATATAGCAAAATATGCTTCAGGTCACGGTCTGCGGGTCGTTCTTGCCACCAATGGAACTTTACTCACACCTGATATTGCGAAGAAGTTGAAAGATGTTGGCATCCAGCGCGTGAGCATTAGCATCGATGGCTCGACCAAAGAAACACATGATATCTTCAGGGGAGAAACTGGCGCTTTTGAGGCTGCCCTTTTCGGAATTGATATCCTGAAAAACGCAGGTATAAGCTTCCAGATAAACACCACGATCACTAAAAGGAACCTTACTGAGATACCGAATATTTATGAGCTTGCCCTTGAACTTGGAGCCTCTGCGCTCCATATATTTTTACTCGTTCCCACGGGAAGGGGTGAAGAGATCGAATCCGAGGAGATACCTTCCGAGGAGTACGAACGTGTGCTCAACTGGTTCTACGATAAGAGCAAAACATCACGCATACAGTTGAAAGCCACGTGTGCACCGCACTACTTCAGGATCATGCGCCAGCGTGCAAAGACTGAAGGCATAAAGATCACGAGGGAGACGCACGGTCTTGAAGCCATGACAAAAGGGTGTCTGGGAGGCTCAGGATTCTGCTTTGTCTCAAGCAAGGGCGATGTCTATCCATGCGGGTACCTCCCGATGCTTGCGGGAAACATCAGGCAAAAGCCTTTTAAGATGATATGGGAAAAGTCAAAGGTCTTCAATGACCTTCGTGACATGGGGAAGCTCAAAGGCAAATGCGGCGAATGCGAGTACCGCGCAGTATGCGGGGGTTGCAGGGCACGCGCTTACGCTTTGACCGGGGATTACCTGGATGAGGAGCCCTATTGCATGTATGTACCGCCTAAAAAGGTGTGATAATATTGGTTTCATCAAAGAGTAAGATTTCCCTGGATGAGATAGATAAAAAGATCTTGAATGCGATCCAGCTTGATTTTCCACTTGTTCACATGCCGTTTTTACAGCTGGGGGATAGTCTGGGATTGAAAGAGGAAGAGGTAATAGAACGCATAAAACGCCTGCAGGCAGAGGGTGCTATCAGGCGCATAGGTCCCATAATCAGCACGAAGAAGACCGGTGGAGTAAGTACGCTTGTAGCATTGAAAGCGCCTGCTGACAGGGTGAATGAAGTTGCAGAGATAATAAACGGGTACGACGAAGTGTCACATAACTACCTTCGACCTGCAGAATATAATATCTGGTTCACGCTTTCTGCTGAGAGCGAAAAGAGGATGCAGGAGATATTGAGGGAGATAGGGGAAAAGACCGGGTGCGAGGTCATGAACCTAACAACGAAGAGGTTATTTAAGATCGGGGTGAAGTTTGATATAAGGTAGGGTTAGCGATTTTATTTCTGTCACTCAGAGACCATGTTATTTGCCTGCTCAGAGATGTCACTGTCAGAATGCATGAAAGATAACCCGGACTCTACAATTGGAGAAAACGCCAGCAATCACGAGCAACTGTACGACAATCGATCGAAGAGATCCTGGATGAGAGATTACCAATAACCTAAAATGAATTTGAATCAAACATTTTATAAATTCGGCGAACATGATTAGGAGTGATATAAATATGGTCGGAGAACAAAAAAATAAAGATGAATGGTCACAGAAGTCATATTTGTTTGATTTCATGAATAAAGTAATCATTTGTGACACTTTGAGCGGTAAAACAATAACCGGGATATTGACCAGTTTTGACAAGTATGAACTTATTTTAGTGGAAACCAAGGATATTAAATCGAAGAAACCTATGAAGATCGTTGTCTATAAACATGCTTTAGTTAGTATCCGGGAAATGGAGTAATTCCTCTAAATTGTGTTTTCATAGAAGGTGGAAGTAATTAATTATCCTGAGGGCGATACCGCCAATAAGAATCGCAAGCACTATCGTAAAAACCATGATGCTTATAGCGCGCCTCCAGCCCAGCTCACGACCCAGGACTGCGATAGTCGCAACGCACGGGATGTAAATTGTGTTCACAAGCGCGTAAACAAAAAGCTGCGTCGGCTTCATGAACAGCAGCAGGTTGCTGGCGCCCCCGCCGTATTGCACAACAGCGAACGTAACCAGCAGTTGCAGCGCAAGCTCTTTCCTCAGCACCGCAAATATCAGCGTCAGCCCTGCAACCGCAGGAAGCCCCAGCCAATTCTCAACAACGGGCGAGAGCGGCGCAGCCAGTCTCCAGAGGTATCCGGTTTCATACAATGCACCCAGAACAAGGGAACCCACGACAACGATTGGAAAAGCCACGAACACAAAGTCTTTGAACCTGTACCAGGTCTTCTTGAAGATATTCGATATTATGGGAGCCCTGAATGGGAACATCTCCATGACAAGCCCCGAGGAACTTCCAGGCATCACTTTATTCAGTC
Organism: Candidatus Methanoperedens sp.; assembly: GCA_041479675.1. Taxonomy (GTDB): domain Archaea; phylum Halobacteriota; class Methanosarcinia; order Methanosarcinales; family Methanoperedenaceae; genus Methanoperedens. The sequence continues at coordinate 2,578 of JBGOYM010000140.1, read as the reverse complement.
CGACCCCGACAAAGAAAACGAGTGCAAGAATGATGATATATATTGCGACTGCGGGCTTCCAGCCAACGAACAACGAAACCGCTCCAAGGATAACTGCCGTGCGGGCACTGCACGGGATGAGGGTGATGAGGGTGCTGGCAATCGTTCTCTCCCGCATCGTTGTAAGGACACGCGTGCCAATTATCGCCGGCACATTGCAACCCGCCCCTGCCACGAGCGGGATTATTGCCCTGCCATGAAGCCCGAATTTGTGCATCAGCCTGTCAGTGAGGAAAGCGACAGAGTTCAGGTATCCCGTATCCTCAAGGAACGCAAGCAGGAAATAGAACGTGAGAACATAAGGAATTCCAACAGCAAGTGCAGCAAGGATGCCTGCGTCAAAGCCCCAGACCAGCGTCCTCCCGATGTGACCGCTGCCGAATACCGCAAATAAAGCCCCATCTATTACTGGTGACATATATGCTGCCCAGAGATTGCTGAATATTGTAGAGAGCAGATTTCCTCCATAGAACAGGAATGCAAAGATGACTGCCAGTACACTTATCAACAGTGGAATACCTGTAAGTGGCGATGTTGTGTAAGCCCATAGCTTATCCGACGCTGCGGGTGTTATCTCCCCCTGCACCTGCGAGGCTATCGAGCCAGCAAGTCCATGCCTTTCACGGGTTATCCGGATCGGTGTCTTCTCCCCATGTTTTTGTTGTATGTCCTTGCTTATCTTTTTTACTTCACCAAGAATGATTCTGCCATCAGCATTTTTCTCCACAAGCTCGATGAATTCAGAATCCTCTTCAAGAAGCAGCAGCGCAAGAGCCCTCGAGGCGATCCTGAAATTATATCTTGAAAGCAAATCTTCAAGCTTCTTGATGTTGGTTTCGATATCAGTCCCGTAGCGGACATTGTATCTTATTTCATACTTCTTTCCAGCAACCTCCACAGCAGTCTGTATCAGTTCGTCAAGACCCTGTCCTGTTGTTGCAATGGTGGGCACAACAGGGATTCCCAGGAGTTCTGAAAGCTTTTCAGTATCAGTTAAGATATTCCTCTTTTCAGCCTCGTCTATCAGGTTCAGTGCTGCCACAATGGGAATTCCAAGGTCGATGAACTGGAGCGTCATATAGAGGTTCCTTGCAAGGTTCGTGGCGTCAAGTATCATTATCGCAGCGTCAGGGCTGGTGTCAAGCACCGCTCTTCGCGCTACCCACTGGTCTTCTGACACCGCGCTCAGTGCATAGCTGCCCGGGAGGTCGATTATCCCGATGCGCAGTTCTTTGAAAGTGGTTGTGGCCATGTTCAGTTCCACGGTCTTTCCGGGATAGTTGGCTGTCACAACGCCCATACCAGTGAGACGGTTGAAAACGCTTGATTTTCCCACATTGGGATTCCCTGCAAGCACAAAAACAAAGTCGGTGCTCCCTTTTATTTCCTTTAGCGCCCTGTGGCACGAAAGCATCATTTCACCTTGATCTTTGAAGCCACTTCTCTTCCAAGCGCATACCGTGAACCGGCAACGCATACGATGAGCGGACCTCCGAACGGCGCAACCTCCTCTACTTTAACGCAAACGTCAGGAATCAGCCCGAGCGATGCGAGGTACTTGAGCATCTTCGGGTCTTCCTCGAAAACGTTGACGATGATACCCTTTTCGTGGGCTTTGAGGTCACAGAGCCGCTTCACCTTTTCTTTTATGAGCTTCCCATCTTTGTCAGGGATTGGATGACCATGCGGGCATGTCTTTGGATTTCCCAGACTCTCTGCTATGCGGTCTTCCATCTCAGGACTTATTGCGTGCTCAAGTCTGCACGCTTCATCGTGTACCTCATCCCATTTGAAGCCCAGGATGTCTGTGAGCAGACGCTCAGAGAGCCTGTGCCTCCTGATCACCTTTTTTGCGAGGGATTTTCCATCATCTGTGAGACACACCCCTTTTTCAGACTGGAACACAAGACCCCTGCCGGTGAGTTTCTTTACCATCTCCGATACCGATGGCGCAGAGAGTTTCAGGTGCTCTGCAAGGCGCGATGTACTTACAGGATGCTGTTCCTCCTGGAGTTTGTAAATAGATTCAAGGTATTCCTCTATCCTTGAAGTATCAGCTTCCATGTTTCACCTCTGGATGTTTCATGCCAAGCTTTGCAATATATGCTGCGATTATCCCGATTATCAGGGCTGCTTCAAGCGCTTCCCTGAAGGTTATTATGAAACCGGGTAACATATTATCTACCATTTTTTGTACTCCTTATTAATCTATTAAGTATACCTAACATTATTATTTTGCATACCTATAATGGTTTCGGTTGACCGGGATCGTAAAGTGTCCTATTAACAAATATTTCATGATAATAGATCAAACTGAAAAGGTTAAATAGAATAATCGCTTTTGCCGCTTTTTATGGAGACGGGTATGGTAATAAAATCATTGTGGCAGGACGACAGCGCAAAAGTCCCGTTCGCGGTCATCGGAGTGTTCCTGTTACTTGTTAGCGTGATCGCCTCTATCAACCTCGTCCGCATGGATGTCAGCATGGCAAAAGCCATCTCATCCCGCGGTGAAGTCCAGGCAGCAGACACCGCGCTC
>JBGOYM010000139.1:0-6051 GCA_041479675.1 Candidatus Methanoperedens sp. | reverse complement strand
GTATGTATCAAGTTATCCATCTTAATACTTCCGTAGCCCTCTTAACATCCTAGAATTTCAGGCGCAGCAAGTGAAACCTTTGTAAAGCTATCTATCGAACTCCAGAGAAATGGAAATGATATGGAAGAATTAATAAAAATATCGCAGGAAGGTGGAATTTTATCTAAAAGGCATAAATTCTGGGCAAACTAGATATATAAGTAATTTAGTAATTTACTTATCAATAAACAATAGTATTATATACTTATATAAACTATTTAAGACTCATGGTAAAGGTGGAATTTAAAGTACCAACATGGGTCGAGAAAAGATATTCTTTGCTATGGGATTCATTCAGCGATCAGGAATTTAATATTGAGCAAGCTGCAAAAATATTAGAAGAAAAAAACAAGGATAAAAGAGAAGAAATCCCGGTATATCTTTCAGAAATAAGAAAAGCTGGATGGTTAACAGACGAACCAGATCCCCATGATGCAAGAAAAAGACTATATAAACTCAAGAGCAAAGAAAAAATCATCGGTGAAATTTTCGCTATTAACAATAATAAATTAGACCGGGGAGAAGTTGAAGGGTTATTAAAAAAAGCAGCAGACCTCATTAGAACCCGGGTTGATTATAAGTTCATTCTAATCCTCCTTTTCCTGAAGAGATTCAGCGATAAGTGGGAGCTTGAATATGAGAAAGCGTATAAGGAAGCCACTGAGGATGGTTTAAGTGAGGATGAGGCAAAGCAAGAGGCAAAAAATGCTGCCTATCACGATTTTGATTTTCCTTCTGAGTTCCTCTGGGACAATATAAGAAAGGATGTGACCACACTCCCTGAAAAGCTATCCCATGCATTAAAGACATTGGCTGAGCGAAATCCCCATTTGAAGGATGTCCTTGACAATGTTGATTTCATTCAGTTTACAACGAGCCGGGAAAATGCCGAGATATTGCGGCAGCTTGTTGAACTTTTCAGTATTCAGAAACTCCACCATGTCTCGCCTGATATTCTGGGTGATGCATACGAGTGGATCTTAAGATATTTCGCGCCGATGAAAGCAAAAGAGGGAGAGGTCTACACCCCGAGAGAGGTTATCAAGCTCCTGATAGAAATTCTTGACCCAACGCCTGGTGAGAGCGTGTACGACCCTGCATCCGCCTCTAACGGGATGCTGATTATTTCCTATAAGCATGTTGAAGATAAATATGGGAAGTCCGAGGTTGATAAGTTATTCCTATATGGTCAGGAGGCAAACCAGAAGACACTGGCACTTGGTAGAATGAATTTGTATATCCACGATATTAAGAATGCCAATCTTGCCTATGGTGATACTTTGCTGTATCCTAAGTTCAAAGAGGGAGAGGGACTGAAACAATTCGATGTGGTTATTGCCAATCCTCCATGGAACCAGGATGGATACGATGAAGAAGTTATAAAGAAAGGCGAGTTCTGGAAGCAGCGCTTCAGATACGGTTTTGTTCCGAAGCAATCTGCAGACTGGGCATGGGTTCAGCACATGCTTGCAAGCGCGAAGGAGGATACCGGGAGGGTAGGTGTAGTTATTGATAACGGCTGCCTTTTCAGGGGTGGCAAGGAGCATGCCATAAGGAGCAGGATGCTGCAGGATGATCTAATTGATGGCCTGATACTGCTACCTGAGAAATTATTTTATAATACTGGAGCGCCGGGCGCCCTGGTATTTTTGAATAAGAATAAGCCTGTGGAGAGGAGGGGTAAGGTTTTGTTCATTAACGCAAGCAGTGAGTTCGAGCAACACCCTGAGGTCAGGAAGCTCAACAGGCTCAGTGAGGTAAATATTCAGAGGATTGCGGAGGCTTACAGGAAATTTGATGGCGGTGACGGGTTTATTCGCGCGGTAACGCTTGATGAGATAAAGGAGAATGATTATAACCTGAATGTTACACTATATGTTTTCCCGGAGGATGAAGCTGAAGAGATCGATGTTGGTAAGGAGTGGCAGGAGCTTCGCACGATTGAGGGGGAAATTGCAGGTGTGGAGGCTAAAATTGAGGGGTACTTGAAGGAGATAGGGTGAAAGATTATCAAATGATTAAAATTATTGACTATCTAATGAATATCTAAAGCCAGTAAGGTGCAAGATGGACAGAAAAGAACTGGAAATGATCCTGAAGGAAGGCGAAGGCTATAAGATCGAATTCAAAGAAGGATTTAACAATCTGGATAAAGAAATTGTGGCTTTTGCCAATTCATCTGGCGGCAGGATATTCCTTGGGGTAACTGATGAAGGTAAAATCAAGGGAATGGGGATTTCTAATGAATTAAAATCCAGAATCCAGGATATAGCGAATAATTGCAGACCGAAAATAAAAATATCGATCGATATATTTGAGAAAATATTTATTATTATTGTGAGAGAGGGCGATGATAAGCCTTATGAATGCTCCGCAGGTTTTTATAAGAGAATAGGTTCGAATTCCCAGAAAATGACAAGGGACGAGATAATAGATTTTTTTAAATCTGAAGGGAAAATAAGATTTGATGAATTAATTGTGCCAAAATTCAGTTATCCCAGGGATTTTGATGAGAATAAATTATTGAAATTTCTGGAGCTGGCAGGTCTTTCAAAATCGGTAAAAACTGAGATCATTCTTTTCAATCTTGGCGTGGCAGAGAAACAGGAGGGGAAATTATATTTCAATAACGCCGGCGTGCTTTTCTTTGCGAAGGAGCCACAGAGGTTTGTCCCGTGGTCTGTTTATACTGTTGCACTTTTTAAGGATTATGGCGGCGCTGATATTATAGATCGGAAGGAGATTGAAGGCAGTTTGTTTGAGATTGTTGAAGAAGTTATGAAGTTCGTGCGGTTGTATTCAAAGGTAGCCTATCGATTCACAGGAATGCCTCAGAGGGAGAATATATACGAGTATCCTTTTGAAGCTATAAGAGAAGTTGTAATAAATTCAGTGATGCATAAATACTATTTCGAGCACGGGCATAACAACATACTGAAGTTTTTCCCTGACAGGATAAGGATTGAGAATTACTGGCAGGAGCCGCCTAATTTCATTCTTGGCGAGACGGTATTTCGAAGAAACCATATTATTGCTGATCTTTTTGCCAGAATCCACTTTGGGGAAAAGATGGGTTCAGGATTTGAACGTATAAAGGAGATATGCAAGAAGGAGAACGCTCCTTTTCCGGTGATTGAGTTCAATGAGAATTATTTCTATGTGACTTTCAGGCAGGGTCAAGAGTATTTGAAACTCGCGGAGGAAGAAACTACCCAGAAAACTACCCAAAAGACTACCCAAAAGACTACCCAAAAGATTCTCTCTTTGATAAAAGAAAATCCGAGCATAACAAGAGAAGAACTTGCCAGTCTTTTAGGCGTTACCACAGATGGAATAAAATATCATCTTGATAATCTGAAGAAAAAAGGTATTATTAGAAGAGTTGGTGGAAGAAAAGAAGGATACTGGGAAGTTATAGGGGAGGCTGAGTGAAAAATGGCGCAAAGTTCTAAATGTAAAGCCGATCAAAAATATAAAAAACCGCAGATAAACGCAGATGAACGCAGATATATTGCCATAACGGATTTTATCAAATCGATCCACCGCAAAGGACGCAAAGAGCATAAAGCGGCGCAGCAGGAACCTTTGCGCTCTTGTGTGAAAAAAATCAGATACGGTATTAACAACGAACTCGGACGAACTGATACGAACTCAGGTCATTCAGAGTTCGTGCGAGTTCGTTTTAGTTCGCTGTTAATTTCCGTTTTAAGTCTTTTATTCGCCCCGGCGCATGAGCGCGCGCCGCATGCGCCTGCCGTTCATCCGCGGTTGAGCCGCGCGGGGGGATGAATTGATAGTGATGAATATCAAAAGTAATAATCATATTGATAATTTGCAGGAACTCATCGCAAGCGGTGAATCCATTTCTCTTGAATTCAAAGAAAAGTTCGATGATAGAACTCTTGAGTCGGTTGTGGCATTTGCAAATACCAAGGGTGGTATCATTCTTATAGGTATTTCCGATAGAGGTGAAATCAAAGGAATTCAAATTGGTAAAGAAACCTTACAAAACAGGGCGAATCAGATTTCTCAAAGTACTGAACCACGCGTTATTCCTGAAATCGAGCTTCATGAAATTGATAATAAGAACGTTGTAGCAATTCGGATCAAAGAATATCCAATTAAGCCTGTGTCTCTAAAGGGGAGATGCTACAGGAGAGTGGAAAATAGCAATCGCATTATGCCAGCGCAGGAGATTGCAGAGATGCATTTTCAATCTACAGGTATGAGCTGGGATAAGCTTCCGGCAAGGGACGCCACTCTGGAAGATATTGATCTCGAAAAGGTGAAAAGGTATATAAAAAAGGCAAATGAGGCTGGCAGGAGGAAGATTGAGGATGATGAAGAACCGCTTAAAGTTCTTGAAAAGCTTGAACTGATCAAGGACGGAAAGCCGACATGGGGCGCAATACTGCTCTTTCGCAAAGGACCTAAGCGATTTCTATCACAGGCTGCTATCCACTGCGGCAGGTTCAAAGAAGAGACTCTTGTGATCGATGATAGAATGATCGAGGACAATATTATCGAGCAAATAGATGAAGCAATGGATTTCATACGCAAGAATATCAATGTGAAATTCATCATGACTGGAAGACCTGAAAGGGAGCAGGTATGGGATTATCCACTGGAGGCTTTGAGGGAGGCTGTTATCAATGCAGTATGCCATCGTGATTACGCAATTCTTTCAAATGTTGAAGTCAGGATATATGATGATAAGCTGGTTGTTTGGAGCCCTGGATGTTTGCCTTCAGGCATCACATTGGATGAACTTTATTCACCACACTCCTCTAAACTGCGAAATAAAGGGATTGCTGAAGTATTCTACGATATGGAATTGATCGAGCAGTGGGGAAGTGGAATAGAAAAAATGAGAAAAGCCTGCCGAAACGCGGGACTTCCGGAACCGGCATTCGAGGAATACCAGGGATTCAGGGTGATTTTCAGGAAGGATATTTATTCAGAAGCATATCTACGGAATCTTGGATTGAATGAGAGGCAGGTCAGGGCGGTGATGTATGTTAAGGAAAAAGGGAAGATTATGAATAAGGAGTATCAGGAATTAAATGGAGTTTCACGAATTACAGCCTCCAGAGAACTTCGAGTCATTGTGGAAAAAGAGGTTTTACAAATGATTGGTAAAGTAGGTAAGGGAACTAAATACGTTTTAAAAGCATCAATTGCATCATAATTGCATCATAATTGCATCAATTGAATGATTATGGACTAATAATGGACTAACAAACGACGAATAACGGGCTACTAACGATATGAAAAAGCAATTGAATGGTTATGGATCTAAATATAAAAAACCGCAGATGAAGACGCCCAGAGTCACGCCTCTGGAGGGCGTATACACGTATGCCTGCGGGCATACGTGGGTGCGGAGTCGAGAACCCGCAGGGTTTCGGCATGATGAACGCAGATGCATTGTCGCAACGGATTATGTCAAAACAACCCACCGCAAAGGACGCAAAGAGCGCAAAGCAATGCAGCAGGAACCACTGCGCTCAGGTGTGACAAAAATCAGATACGGTATAAACAACGAACTCGAACGAACTGATACGAACTCAGGTCATTCAGAGTTCGTACGAGTTCGTATTAGTTCGCTGTTAATTTCCGTTTTAAGGCTTTTATGCGCCCCGGCGCATGAGTGCGCGCCGCCACAGCCTGCGCCTGCCGTTCATCCGCGATTGAGCCGCGCGGGGGGATAGGCATGGAGGGCGGCAGGATGATGGAGAGCGGGGAGATGCTACAGCAGCGACATGGCACACGGATGACGCTGATTGGGTGGATTTTCACGGATATTTTTAATCCGTGTGCATCCGTGTCATCCGTGCAATCCGTGTTCTATCGTAATCCTGCAATAATTGACGACGATAAAAAACCGCAGATGAACGCAGATGAACGCAGATACAAACAACAAAAACTGCGGGGCTCTGCCGCCGTTGTTACAAAAACAATCAAGCCCCGCCGTTGCCGTTGTTGTCATCTGCGTTCATCCGCGTTCATCTG
>JBGOYM010000138.1:0-6101 GCA_041479675.1 Candidatus Methanoperedens sp. | reverse complement strand
GGAACAGTGCCGCGCGAGAATAACGTGCCTGGCGTCCTGTACGGTGAGATATGGGATGTGACCTGGACAAGGTCGCATGTGTGGAGGCATTATTACACTGTTTATTATGAGTGCACAAAAACCAAAACTGTACCCTGCTCTGGTAGTGATGGGAAACCTTCCACATGCACCATAGAATATACCACCACATGCAGCCGCACTGAATATAACGAGATGACAACCACAGATACAAGAGAGGATAGGGTGACAATAACGCTTAAAGCGCAGGAGAACTCCCGCACCAGCATCCAGATGAATTACAGGGGCGGCGCGCTGTCATCGAAGAATGATGTTGTCAAACCTTATGAAGAGCAGGACGTGGCTTTCAGGGCGGTGCATACTGATCCGCAGCTTGAAGAGGCTTATGTGCTTTATAAGAGCGATGTGTTTGATGCGAATAAGGTGAGTAATCTCAAGAACCAGGGTCTTGCAGGGGATACTGATGCGCGGACGTATTCTTCAAATTCTCCTTCGCCAGATAATATCGCATCCCCCGGATGGCTGCCCGGAGAGGCAAAGGACGCTGTGGATGAGATAACGGATGCTATCAGCAATGATGTGCATCTTGACCCTGATATCAATTATGTCAGCTATCCTGTCCCGTCCGATCTGCTCGTTGCGGCGCGGGATGACCTGATAATGAAGATCGCACGGAACGAATCGCGGTATGTGGATAAGGAGAGGTATTTTAATGGCGTGCTGTATAATTCCACAGGCTCGAAGCTTATTTCGCTTGTGCGTGAGTGGTATGTGGATGAAGTGAAGTACAGGATATACGAGAAGTTCACAGGCGGGAGTGATATTATCAATTCTGAGATAAGGAAGAATTTTTCTGAACCAGATAAGGTGATGCAGGCGAACAGGGATGGAGCAAAGCTTTTATCGAAAGGGATGTATCTGCCATTGGGACTGACCATGAGAGCGTATCACACTGACGATGAAGGGAATGTGTAATCTGATGAGGTTCTTGAGGCATGGAATGAGAGCGTGACGCTGGGGGTGGATCAGGAGCCGGATTATCTTGATGAGAAAAAGCCGCATCCTTCAAATCCGAGGTTATACACACTGAAGGTCAGGAATAACAATCTGTTCGGTCAGACTGGAATACATATTCTGCCTACGCTTGATCCATGGATTATGACATTCAATCTATGGTCGATAGATGTGGAAGGAGAGTTCGTGGAGTTTGAGGTTTTTGATGGCGATGATGAGACACACCCCAACCCTATATTCGGGCATGAGGCGCAGGTGTATGTAAGAAAACAGGACTTTGGTGTCATAGATCCAATAACAGATTTGCCTATTGGAGACAATTTACCCATCAAATTCAAATTTACTACAGGGAATTTTATAGCAGTACCTCCGGGTAAATTATTAGGAGTTGGGGATAAAAATTCATTGAATCCAATTGAAGAGTCTAAAGGATATGAAGTGAAAACATGAGATTTAATAGATTAATAATGACTTTTGCGGCTTTGTTTTTTATGTTACAAATTGCATTAGCTGAAGAAAATGATTATGGAATTGTTAAGGCTTGGTTCAATGGAAAAAATGCAACTGTAGAAACTGTTGAAGGAATTAATTTAAAGGTTGGAGAGCCATCAGAAGTTAAAATTGAAGTAACTTCAAAAATCAATGGACATGTTATTGTTGCATTAACAGAAACAGGAGTTACTAAAGCATATGATGTTTCAAGCGGACCAAGTAAACAGGATGAAAGGATAGATAATTTGAACATAGAATCGGGTTGGTCAAAAACATTTACATGGACATTAACCCCGAATGGTGCTTGGAAAAATGGTGAAGCACCAATTAATATTTTCATTAAGTTTTACGATACCAAGACCAAAAAAGAAAAAATCATTCAATTCACCATCGCCAACCCCTACATCCTCGACGAGCAGTACTCAAGCTCCACCCAGACCACTGGCTCCGCGCAGCCCTCGCCCACCGGCATTTCATCAGAGCAGCAGCAGACGCCGTTCCTTTCCGCTCTCGTTGCACTTGTGGTAATACTGGGAGTATGGATGATCCAGAAAAAAACAAACCGCAGATGAACGCGGATTAACGCAGATTTGTTATCTGGAAACGATATTCATCGACAATATTTTGTTGATCTGTGTGAATCCGAGTCATCCGTGCGATCTGTGTTCCCAGAGTTTATTCCACCCCTAGCATCCTCCCCACAACCGCCTCCATCACCCTCCATTTTCCTGCAAATTCAGTAATGAGTCCTGCGCTAACTTTTCTGATTCAAACCTCTTATTATCATCCATTGAAATTGAAGGCAATATTTATCGCCTGTTAAGCAATGCCACGATCGTGAATGAAATAGCTGCGGCAAATACACTGATAAGATGGTTATAGGAAAGAGGGTAAAAATATGTTCCAATTTCAACAGCAATTAACCCAATTAAGCCTGCTACAGTGGCAGAGGAATTGAGGACATCAATCCATGTTTTTTTTGCATGTCCAAGACCGGAGGTTGATGATTTCACATGATTATTTGTATTTTCATTACTTTTTATAATAGTTTGACTATTATCCGAAGTCGTGACCCCTGAAACATTGAAAACATCGCCTTTATGTACAATCGCAGAGGGTATCAATGCAACGAGAACAGCTAAAGATTGATATTGTTTTATCATATTACCTTCATTTTTTATCACTTCTATTTTTTCAAATATTCGTTTATTTTCTGGAATGTTTGGGATTTTCGTACTGAGGGATAAAATAAGATTTTCAACAGCCCATGTCATTTGTTCCTGATCGTCTATATGCCATTTTTGAATATCTATATTTGTGGCGCAAGCTATCTCTTCAGCTTGAGTTCCTATTGATTGATGACATGTAGCTTTCGCCTTCTCCTGTATCTCCGCTATTATCCCCTTGATTCTCTCATCGATGATCGGTAGCCCCTTCCTGATAAGCCTCGATGCACCAGGCGCTTTCTCTTCCATTGTATCAAGTAGCTCGCAGGCGCGCTCGCAGTACCGCCTGTATGCGTTGAAGTCGGATTTTATTTCATTGAAATCCCGCGCCCTTTGTACCTCTTTCAGCGCATTTCCAAGGTTTTCAATAGCTTCGAGTAACTTTTTTTTACTCTGTGAGCCTTCTACAGCGCTTTTTGCCTCTGAAAGATATTTCTGGACTTCAACCTCAACTTCCTCTTTCTTGAAAGTCAGTGTGTAAAAAGAGCGGTAAAACGGGAGGCAGAACTTTGCAGGGTTGAAAAAAGTCGCTTCCTTTGAAGCTTTTTCAAAAAATCTAAGGGCGTTTTCCATTTCTTTTCTGAAACCATCTTCACTTTCATCCTCACCTGCCCTGGATATACAAACTTTGCCAGATGAATGGTTCGCAGCTATCCGAACATTGCTGTCAGTATCGGAAGTAAGCCTGTGCAGATCTTCCCATGCCTGTTTTTTATCTGGCACATGCGAAAACGCTCTCCCAAGTGCATATGCAGCTCGTCTGCGCACATAGAAGTTATAATTGGAAGTAAGCCTGTGCAGGTCTTCCCATGCCTGTTTTTTATCTGGTACATTTAAAAACACGCTCCCAAGCACATCCGCAGCGCCACTGCTCACATCGCTGTCAACATCGCAAGTTAACCGGTGCAATTCTTCCCATGCCTGTTTTTTATCTGGCACATGCGAAAACACGCTCCTAAGTCCAACTGAAGCGCCCCTGCGCACATCGCAATCAGTATCGGAAGTAAGCCTTATCAAATATTCCCATGCCTGTTTTTTATCTGGCACATTCGAAAACACACTCCCAAGAGCATATGCAGCGCCCCTGCGCACACCACTATCAGGATCGGAGAGAAGCTTGTGTAGATCATCCCATGCCTGTTTTTTATCTGGCACAAACGAAAATGCGCCCCCAAGTCCATCTGAAGCGCCCCTGCGCACACCACTATCAGAATCGGAGAGAAGCTTGTGTAGATCATCCCACGCCTGTTCTTTATCAGGCACAAACGAAAATGCGCTCCCAAGCGCATCTGCAACGCTCCAACGCACACTGCTATCAGGATCGGAAGTGAGCCTGTGCAGGTCATTCCATGCCTGTTCTTTATATGGTACATTCGAAAACGCGTTTCCAAGTGCATATGCAGCGCCCCTGCGCACACTGATGTCATGATCGGAAGTGAGCCTGTGCAGGTCATTCCATGCTTGTTTTTTATCTGGCACAAACGAAAATGCGCCCCCAAGCGCATCTGCAGCACGCCAGCGCAAATCGCTGTCAGTATCGGAAGAAAGCCTATGCAGGTCATTCCATGCCTGTTTTTTGTCAGGAAGATCGACAAAAAAATCACGGAACTGCTCCGCTGCTTTCATCCGTTCCTTCACATCCTCGCTCCTTGCCATCCTGTGAATCTCAGCCTGATCTACCACTGCCTGTCACCGCTCATTTCAATGCATCTGTGCATTTAAAGATGTATCGAAAGCGTGCAGGCGGATGATGTCAGTATGAGATTGGGATTTTATTCTGATTTTCGGAAAGCAGAGCAATTAATCCGCGTTCATCTGCGTTCATCTGCGGTTCGGTCTTCAAAATCCCATATTTTTCTATTGCTTTGTGGTTTTCTGCCCCTCCTTCTGCTAATACTTCGCGCTCTTTGCGACCTTTGCGGTGATGTGGCATCGGATTCCGTGCAGCGCCGGGACTGTTGAAATATGTAATTCAAGCGATTAATCTGCGGCGCGTGTGATGGAACACGGATTGCACAGATGACACGGATACGCACGGATTAAAATTATCCGTGAAAATCCGTCAAATCCGCGTTGATCCGCTTTCATCTGCGGTTTCTTATTGACCATTATTTCATGATAGCCCCTAAAACCAAACTTTTTTACATCCTCGGTTGACGATAAGTAATAATATCACCAGTTACCTTTATTCTCGCGTGATATCAGGTGAACTCTATGCACTGGCTGCGGCATTATGCTGGTCTGTAGCCGCCATCTTCTACAAAAAAGGCATCGATGCAGGCGCGATACCCGCAGTGCTGATACGCACGTTCTTTGCAATGATCTTTATTCTTGTCACTTACCTGGTTATCCGCGGCTGGAATTTTGATTTTACTCTGATTGGTTTTGCGTTCCTGAACCTGGGAGGGCTGCTGCGGCTCATCTTTGGCGGCATGGCTTACATGGTGGGGCTTGAGAACATCTCTGTTTCAAGGTTCGTTCCAATATTGTTCACTTTTCCGCTTCTTACCATACTTCTCAGCGCCTTTTTGCTGCATGAAAATATAAGTCATGAAGTGGTCGCCGGGACGGTTTTAATAGTGCTGGGGATTTGTATTTTGAGCAAAGGACATGGTTCTGGTGGGGAGAGAAATGTCAAACGAGGAGTGTTTTTTGGGGTGCTCGCTGCTTTTTTATACGCGTTTTCGATCGTGGCGACAAAGACGGGTTTAAATGAAGTCGACCCGTTCCAGTCTGTCCTTATCAGCATGCCCCTGCCACTGGTTCTTCTGTATATCGCTTATTCCATGAAACATGGTAAATCCGCCGTATTTGATTTCAGGAAAGAAGCATACATTCTGCTTGGTCTTGGCGGCATAGCGGGAATGGGGTTCGGAAGCTACTTTTTCTTCCAGAGCCTGACTCTGATAGGGGCGGCAAAAGCCACAAGTCTGGCAGCGATAACGCCTTTTCTCTCAGGCATTTTGGCTCTTGTCACGCTGAAAGAGAAAATAACTACTGGTCTTGTACTTGGAACTGCTGCAACTGTTGCAGGTATATGGGTGATTTATTAGCTGTTCTTATATCCATTTGCATAAATCTAAACCGTCGCCCTCCTGAACGTATATACACTAATTACCAGCACAACCACAGTAATCACAATAAGTTCCACAATTCCATTCAAAGGAATATTTCCAGCAAATAGCGCCCTTGCAGTATCTATGGCATAGCTCACAGGATTTAAGGAGGCAAGTATTCTTAACCAGGACGGCATCATCTCATACGGCATGAGTGCGCTGCTTGTGAAAAAAAGTGGCATGCTTATCATGCTATTCACCGCCGCATATCCATCATGGTCATCCACGACCAGAG
>JBGOYM010000137.1:0-6110 GCA_041479675.1 Candidatus Methanoperedens sp. | reverse complement strand
GCCTGTCTTGCTTTTTTAAACATCTCCCGGATTCCGCTCTCCGATTCACCCACCCATTTGGATAACAGTTCCGGTCCTTTTATTGATATAAAATTGGCATTGCTCTCGCTTGCCACTGCCCTGGCTATCATGGTCTTGCCAGTACCTGGAGGCCCGTACAGCAATATTCCCTTGTACGCTTTGATGCGGGTATAATTGAAGAGAGAGGCATATTTGAGCGGCCATTCGATTGCCTTTATGAGTTCCTTTTTAACACGTTCCAGTCCTCCGACATCATCCCACGATACATTAGGTGTCTCCACAAAAACCTCTCGCGTAGTGGATGGAATAATCTCAGAAAGCGCTTCCATAAAGTCATCCATAGATACCTTCATTTCTAAAATTATCTCAGGTGATATGTGCTCTGATTCAAGGTCTATTCCAGGCATTATTTTGCGAATGGCACTCATTGCTGCTTCCCTGCACAGGGCTGCCATATCTGCACCTACATAACCGTGCGTAACATCGGCAAGCTGTGAAATATCAACGTTATCATCCAGAGGCATTCCTCTCGTGTGAATATTCAATATCTCAAGTCGAGCATTTTTATCCGGAATGCTTATGCTAATCTCACGGTCAAATCTTCCTGGTCTTCGCAGAGCTGGATCAAGAGCATTTGGAATATTGGTAGCTCCAATGACCACTATCTGACCCCTTGATTTGAGGCCGTCCATCAATGCCAGTAACTGCCCCACCACTCTCTTTTCAACATCCCCCAGGATTTTCTCTCGCTTGGGAGCTATCACGTCTATCTCATCAATAAAAAGTATGCTCGGAGCATTAGTGCTGGCTTGTGCAAAGACTTCACGCAGTTTCCCTTCGCTTTCCCCATAGAACTTATGCATGATCTCTGGACCGTTCACATGCATGAAGAAAGCTGAGGTTTCATTTGCCACTGCTCTGGCTATCAGGGTCTTCCCGGTGCCTGGGGGACCATAGAGCAATATTCCTTTTGGCGGCTCTATACCAAGCCGTTCAAACAGCTCAGGATATTTCAGGGGAAGCTCTATCATCTCTCTTACTTTCTTGATTTCTTTACCCAGACCACCAACATCCTCATACGATATCTTATTTCCTTGCTTTACAGCTTCTTCTGCTTTTTTAAGCTGGATACCGGTTTTAGGATGCACAATAACAGCGCCCTGAGGACGTGTATCGATAACCGTATATTCCTGATAGCGTGTTCCAAAAAGGGTGATACGTACGATATCACCTTTTACAATCGGCAGGCCTCCCAGTAATTTGCCTATATACCTGGTATCCCTCCGAGTTGCTTTATTGGATGAAAGTTCAATGACCGATGCGGATTGAGCACTTGTTTTCCTTACCTTTACTTTTTCATCCACACCCACCTGTGCATTTCCCCTTACGATGCCGTCGATCTGAATTATGCTCTTGCTCCTGTCACCTGAAAATGTAGGCATAAGTTTAGCCACGGTTGTTCTTTTACCTGTGATTTCAATTATATCCCCTACCTCAGCTCCAAGCACTTTCATATCTTCCGGATCGATTCGAGCCAGTCCCCTTCCCACGTCTTTCGAAAAGGCTTCTGCAACCCTTAATGTTAAATCCCTTGATATTTCAGTAGTCATAATTCCTTGATATGTTGATTAATAACAATAGCATTATCCTGAGAGGCTTATTTAAACTCTAACTTAATAAACGTTATGAAGAAAAAACTAAGTATATCTGAAATATAGGACACTACCCAATATTGACCTGATTCCAGCTCCCCAGCCAAACACTGCGACCTAAAAAGAAGTAAAAAAGTCATCGACATAGAGGACTTAAGGTATTTATACAAATAGGTGCGATTGAATGGATATGCAAATTATGTTGAAGCAGATGTGCAAAAGTGATCTCAATGACTCCGATATTAAAGCAATCTGCAAAAGCCGTGGTTTTCCTGCTAAGGAGGCGACTTCTCGTGACATTTTTGAGAACTTCTTCATCTCCACGATTGGCATAAAGGAAGCACTGAACTCAGAGACTTTTTATTATCTTCTGGTTTGAATAACCACAGAGAGCACAGAGGACACAGAGAAAAGCGGCACCG
This sequence comes from Candidatus Methanoperedens sp., assembly GCA_041479675.1. Lineage (GTDB taxonomy): Archaea > Halobacteriota > Methanosarcinia > Methanosarcinales > Methanoperedenaceae > Methanoperedens. Next base: position 4,015 of record JBGOYM010000137.1, on the reverse strand, counting down.
CTCTGTGCTCTCTGTGTACTCTGTGGTTGATCAACTTCACAGCGATTCCTTTTTCCAGAATAAATTAAAAAGTCTCTGAACTCATTAACCTATGAGGAAGTTGTATTCCTCCACTTGCTCAATAAGATAAACAAAGAAGTTGATATCGAGTACTTCGAGAGACTATACGGCTGCGCAAAATATGCGAGCGGGTATGATTACGGGACTTTTACCCAGCAGTATAAAGAAACATTCAAAAAGGTGAAGAATAATCTGGTGCAAAAGGGTGTGCTCATCATCATAGAGCAAGAATCGTATACCGGCTCTGCCAGGATGGAACGCTGGCGATTTCGTTTTCCTCCGGAATTTGGAGAGTTTCTTCCACCTGTTGTCAAGGCTTCGAAATTTAAAGAAGCCGGGGATTTCAAGAGAGAAGTACTGCGTGATAAACTGCTGGAGATTATTAGAGGGGAGCAAAAACCATCTCATTTATCAAAAAAAATATCTTTCACACTCACTATCAAAGATGGCGATCTGTCTATTGGAGCTGAAAAGTTCAGAGTAAGTCACCTGTTGAAATGGCAGCGGGCCTGCTGGCATGCGTCAGTTGAAGCAAATACCAGGAGGCAGAGTGGCGATAAAACTCCTATTGAAATTACACTCTATGCACTCTCACAACTTAAAGAGCATGAATAGTTGCCCGCAGATGCTCTCGCGGTGATGCTTAAGATCTTTAAAGGAGAGAAGGCGGATCACCCCTGTGAACATATCTGTGAGGTCGGCTGGGAGTGGGGCTGCCTGGTAAAAGTTGTGGCAGATGGAAAGGCATACTACCGGTTACCTGAAGATTCCCTGGAAGATACGACTTCATCTTCGCCTGAGCATTATTTACAGATCAAGCCCGACGGTACAGTAGCTTTGGATCTGATGACCATCCCATATACCGCACTGGAAGTGCTGGCTTCGGTTTCAATTCTGGATGTCCATAATTCCAATCTGCGAGCGACCGCCAGCCTCATCAAGATCGGGAATGCGCTTATGACAGTTCGAAAAAAAAATGTTTTTGAGTGGCTCAGAGAGAAGTCATCGGGTTTTCGCACCGCGATCGAGATGGCGCAAAAGAGATGGGGTAAACAGATAATTCATGAAAACCTGATGATTGCACGGGTAAAAGATCTGAGCCTTAAGGTGCAGATTGAAAAGTCATTTGCTGATTCTAAAAGCCTTGTATCGCTTCCAAATGATTATATCGCATTTCCATGTGACCAACTTCTGGCGATACAAAAACTTGTGGAGACGTCAGGGCACGTGATCAAGAAGGCGGGGGCAAAATGATGGAGCCAAAACCAAACCTGGCTCCCGCAAATATCGACAGACTGAGCGTCTTTTCCAACCAGTATGATCTGCGTCATGATCTGCACGCTTTTATTGAATATGTTCAGGAACACGAAATAAAACGGTCACACCGAAGTAATGAATTGAGCGGATCTGACACAAAGCGATTGGTAAAACTTATGAGCCATTCTTCTGCAATAGAAGAAGTAGAAACATCAGGAGTTTCTAATTGGGTAAATTATGTCGATGAACTGGCGCTTCTATTCAAGTTCGTAAAATATGACACTGAGGGGACATATGCCGGATACACCAGTCGTGAACCATCATTTCCTGACAATTACATTGAATTTGATGCCAAAAGATATGAAGAGTTCATTGATTTACCACTTATAGAGCAGGAGAAGAAGCTTCTGGATCTATTAGTACAAAATTATATTGATGGTAAAAATGAGTTTTATGTTACAAGTGTGCTGGGCAGGCTATCCGGGTTCTCGACATGGGGATCAGCGACTGGTATTATGCCGGGATTGGATTTTGCCAGGCCAAGGCGATTTCTTATTGAGATTCTGCAATCCTGTAAAGCCGGTGTCTGGTACACTACCTCCTCATTGATCCAATACCTGAAAGAGCATCATCCATTCTTTCTTATCCCGCAGAAGCCCAAGTATGAATATGAACATAATGCAAAGGACGGTAGATATGGCAATTTTCGGGAGGAAAAGGAGAAGTGGGGTCAGGGGACACAGATTCCAGAGCGTGATGCGGATGCGTTTCTGCGGGTAGAAGGTCGCTATGTGGAACGATTCCTTGAAGGATTACCCCTTATTTTAGGATATATCGAGGTTGCCTATTCCAGGACGGAGTATAAGGGATGCCTGCCCGAGATGAGTCAGCTTCTGGCGTTTCGGGTCAATGATAAGTTCTTGCACGTGATGAGCGGTGAAATCCTGGAACCCAGAGTAACCGTGCAACCGAATTTCGAGGTGCACGTGGAATCTGAATTATATCCGGTCCGGACACTTACGCAATTGACAAAACTTGCAGATGTTGTAGCAAAGGATAGAACAAGCATCCTAAAACTTCAAAAAAAGAAAGTTCTAACCCAATTGAGCCAGAGAGAAGACCTTGATGTGATCAAGCTCCTGAAGAACATAAGCGGTCAGGAACTGCCACAGAATGTTCGAATCGAACTTGAAGAGTGGATCGGGGTTTCAGAAGCGTTCACTCTGTATGAGAATGTTGTGCTTCTCGAGTGAGACAAAGATCTGCCCGATATCGACCAATTCACAATCGAAAGTATATCACCTGCGATGAGGATCGTGCATTCACCTGACAGGTTGTTCACGCATCTTGAGCAGAGAGAGTTGATCCCTCTTCGCATTAAACATCCCTCTTCGGCTCTTACGCTTCTTCCAGACGGTGCACACACAGTCTTTCCAGAAAAAGAATTTATGGAAGAATTCCACAAAGGACTTATAGCTGCCAGATGCCCTGTTGCTGTGGATTGGAGCAAATTGACACTCTCCTTTGCCAGGCAATACGAATCAGAGGTAAAGAAAGTCAGTAAGGCATTGAATCAAGATTACACCATCCAGATCGAGGATATTGCATGAGATCACAAAAGCCGCTCATCATCCAGAGCGATCGCACTTTGATGCTTGAGGTTGGACACCCGGGGTATGTAGAATGTCGGGACTTTTTAGTTCTTTTTGCCGAGCTGGTAAAATCGCCGGAGTTTATCCATACCTACAGGGTTACACCATTGTCGCTCTGGAATGCAGCAGCATTGGGTGTGCCGTTTAAAGAGATTGTTGAAGGTCTTGAAGACTTCTCACGTTACGGCATTCCGTCAAATGTCATTGTCGATATGAGGGAGTGGTATGAGACCTATGGTAAGCTGGTTTTACAGAAAGCCGCACATGATTGCTTAGAGCTTGAAGTGAAAGACTCCCGTATTCTGGAACGAATCCGTAACAATAAGTCATTAGAACACTTTTGGGTGGATAATGACGGTCACCCGGGACTTTTCATACCGCAAGTCAAACGCGGCGATCTTAAGCACGTATTGATAAAGGAAGGCTACCCTGTCAAGGACCTGTGCGGATATCTGGATGGAGAACGGTTCGATCTCACTTTGCGCAGCATTGACCTTGACGGTAACACATTTAACCTTCGCGATTATCAAAAAGATGCCGTAGATCTGTTTTACTGTGCGGGACGAAAGACGGGTGGCAGTGGAGTGATTGTTCTTCCCTGCGGTTCAGGTAAGACGATTATAGGACTTGGAACTATGGCTCAGATATCAAGCCACACTCTGATCATCGCCACCAATAATGTCTCGGTTCGGCAATGGCGCGATGAACTTCTCTCCAAGACTCACATCGAAGAAACGGACATTGGCGAGTTTACAGGACGTGTCAAAGAGATCAAGCCAATCACGATCACCACATACCAGATGTTGACATATCGCCGCACAAAGGATGAACCGTTGCATAACCTGAACATCTTTACCGAGCATAACTGGGGGCTCATTATATATGACGAGGTGCATATGCTCCCGGCTCCGGTATTTCGTGCAACAACAGCAATCCAGGCAAGGAGGCGACTTGGGCTGACTGCAACCTTGGTGCGCGAAGATGGTAAAGAGGATGATGTCTTTGCACTGATCGGTCCCAAGCGATATGATGTCCCATGGAAGACG
>JBGOYM010000136.1:0-6172 GCA_041479675.1 Candidatus Methanoperedens sp. | reverse complement strand
CTGCGATATCGATCTCGCATCCATGGGCTCCTGATTCCATTATTCTCCTGAGCATATTATGACCTGCCTTCCTGAAGTAAAGTCCGCGTTCGATGGCACCCGCAAGCCGCGATGCCATCATTTGTGCGTTAAGTTCAGGGATCCTGACTTCCTGTACATCTATCTGCGGATTATCTATTCGGAAAATAGCTTCGAGGTCATGGGTAAGCTTGTGTATGGTTTTGCCGCCTTTTCCAATGATCATGCCTGGTTTTTCAGCATATATCGTGACCTGGGTTCCCATAGGGGTCCGGTTGATGTTCATTCCGCCGTATCCGGCGCGTTCCAGCTGCTTGCCGAAATATTCAGCAATTTGGGCTCTGTCAAGACCGCTTTTTACGAATTTGCGTTCAACTCCCATTATTGCGCCTCCAGTATCATTTCAACGCTGACGGTTTCATGGTTCTTGGGCGTCGCCCTGCCCTGGGCTTTTGCCATTGATCCTCTGAAGGTATGCCCTTTCTTTGTATTAACGAGCATTATTCTCAGGTTGCCAGAATCAAAACCTTTATATCTTGCATTGCTTTGCGCATTCAGTAATACCTTGAGGAATTCCTTAGCAGCTTTCTGCGGGTACCTGCCGGTGCACATCCCTCTCTTGTGAGGGACGTCCTTGACATATCTCTTATAGGGAACTGCCTGTTTCAGCAAAACTACATTTTCCAGGAAACCTCTGGCAATATTAACCTTCATTCCTTTTATTGCGGATGAGATCTCATGCGCGTGCTTTCTTGAGATATGAAGTTCCTTACCTATCGCTTTTGAGGTTTTTTCAGGGTTGGATTCGATTGAATAATTTAATTTCATGTACATCACTTCAATGGAATGAACTTGCTTGATCTTGTAGCCCCTATACCTGCCGCACCGTGTGAAACTTTCTTGCGCGTAAGGACGAACTCTCCAAAATAATGACCGACCATTTCGGGCATGATCTCAATTGGAGTGAATTCCTTGCCGCTATGTATGGCGATCTTCATGCCGATCATCTCGGGAAGAACGATCATATCACGCAGATGCGTTCTGATATTCGGGTCTTTTATTTTGACTTTATGTAATAACTTCTTGTGCTCTTCTGAAAATCCGCGCTGTATCGTCCTTCGCTGCCTCGATGGTACAAGCAGTGCGAACTCTTCCAGGCTTAACTTCCGCAGATCATCCAGGGATTTTCCGCGGTATGTAAATTCGCCTTTCCTTTTTGGTAATTTTGATGATATCTTCTTTGCCATGGATTACTCACTTCCTTCCTGTGCGTCTTGCTGCTATAGACCCGACCTTTCTGCCAGGGGGTGTGCCGCGCGCAACGGTCTTTGGTCTTCCAGGATGTTGCTGTCCGCCGCCTCCGAATGGGTGGTCAACTACGTTCATTGCCACGCCTCTTGATGTAGGCCATTTGGTGGCTCGTACCTTCATCCTGTGGAATTTTTTGCCTGCTTTACAAAAAGGCTTCTCAGTTCGTCCGCCTCCTGCCACAACGCCAATTACGGCTCTGCATTTCGGGTTGAGCCGTTTCATCTTGCCGCTGGGCAACTGTACAACAGTCTTTCCCACATCATGTGCTATGAGTATCCCGTACATGCCTGAAGCCCTTGCAAATTTTCCGCCGTCTCCTGGTTGTGATTCTATATTACAAACAGGTATCCCTTCAGGTATCTCTGCCAACGTCAGTGTGTTGCCCGGCTCGACCGGCACTGATATTCCGCACTGGATGGTCTGGTCGGTCTGCACTCCTTCCGGTACCAGCATCAATCGCTCTTCTCCATTGCTGAAAGATATCCTTGCAATAGGGGCTGACCGCGCAGTATCATGTATGATCTCAAGGATCTTTCCAGTAACTACACCTTCGCTGACCTTAAGATGCGTAAGGTTCGCTTTGAATTTATGAGAAGGCGCCTTGTATGTCGGAGAACCTTTTCCCCTGCTTTGAGCTCTAATTCTATGTCCCATATTATCACCTAAAACAGTCCTAACCTGGAGGCTAATTCAGTTGCAGTGTTCGGATCTTCGAATACCACAATGGCTTTTTTCTTTCCTTTTGTGGTCATCATCGTGTTAACGCTGTGTACCTTTACTTTAAAGAGAGCCTCGATCTCTTTTTTCACTTTGGTCTTAGTATCATCTACACCAACGATGAACTGGAGCAGATTGTTCTGTTCTGCCAGCATCGTGGCTTTTTCTGTAACATGCGGATGTATTATCATTTATTTGCCTCCTCAAGCTTTGCTATGGCAGACTCGGTGTAGATGGTCAGGCGTCCAGGAAATGTTCCAGGAGCCAGCAGTTCGGCATTGAGCTGATCATGGGTAATGACATCCACGCCTGAAAGATTGCGCGCTGCTCTGAAAAGTCCCTTATCCTCATCCGTGACTATCAGAATGCTCTTTGAGCGCTTGTATTTTCTTCCTCTGCGCTTGCCTTTGCCAGCCCTTATTGTTTTAACTTTTGCTCTTTCTATGTCATCCCATACCTGTACTGCTTCCATGAAGGATATGACCTCTTTTGTCTTTTTTAATGAAGAAAGTTCATCAACCGCGATCAATGGTAAGCTTGCCTGGAACCTGTGTCCCCGTTTTTTAACGAGTTCAGCGTTTCCTGTTGCGGCGATCGCTGATTTGATAGCTTTTGCACGCTCTTTATCGTTGATCTTTTCAGTCCTGTCTTTCTCGGGTTTTGGCGGATGGGCTTCCCTGCCTTTTACAGCCTGTGGTATCCTTGCTGCTTTGCTGCTGTTCTTGAGCCTTGCGACCCTTGAAACACCCCGTCCGGGTCCCCAGCCTTCCGCCGATGTTCTCAAGCCTGCGTACATATGTGGTCCGTATGCCTGCTGGCGGTTTGCCTGTGAAGCCAGTACTGCCTTCTTGATAAGGTCAGGACGAAGCGGCTCATCGAATAGCGCAGATTTGATCTTTTTTGCAGATTTTCCTGATAGATCGATTATATTTATTTCCATTGGATTCACCCCTGCTTGGATTCAAGGCTCACTTGAGTGAGTTCTGGAACCGGTAACGTCTTTTTCAGTCTGATTGCGGGTCGCATTCGCACCAGTCTCTTTGCAGGGCCGGGCACGCTTCCCTTGATAATTATATAATCATTTCTTATTATGCCATAGTTCAGGATGCCGCCATCGGGTGTGACGGTCTTTCCATCTTTTCCTATCTGCATGATCCTCTTGTTGAACTCAGTCCTTTGATGGTATCCTGTCTGGCCCATCTGAGGGACTCTCCAGCTTACGTGTGATGGGTGCCACGGACCGAGTGTGCCTATTTCCCTGACGCTACCGGCTCTTGAGTGTTTGGATTTCTGCAACTGTATTCCCCATCGCTTTACCGGCCCCTGAGTTCCTTTGCCTGTGGTTATTGCCAGGACATCTATTATATCTCCGTTCGCAAATACATCACTGATATTGACAGATTTTCCCAGAAGGGTCTTGGCATATTCGAATCGCGCCTTTAATTCTGTTCCACCGATGTTATTTTCCATGATCTCCGGTTTTTTCTTGGGGATGCCTGTCACCTTATCTGGAAGAGTGTACATGACCACTCTGAGGTCTTTTGCGATACCGTCCCTGATGAGCTGGTCGATCTTGGCAAGTGCTGCTGGAAGGTCATGTTTCTTTGGAACTGTCATGGCACGGTTGAGCTCTTTATCTAATTCGGTTGTCCAGGCTTCAGCGATGGCATTTGCTCCATACGTTGTGTTTTTATAGACACGTATTGCAGCTACCTTCATGGGTGGAGCCTCAAGGATTGTCACGGGAACAGAGATCTCCATGCCTGAAGTCAGGCTGTTTGGAACGTCATCGGTCATTATTACATGCGTCATACCCGCTTTATAGCCTGCAAAACCCATAAGCTTCGCCTCTTTTTTCATTGGCCATGCTCTCACACGGGGGATTTCACTTCGTGCTCTTATGCGCGGGCTGTACGCGATTGAACCGCGCCTTGGTCTATGTGGATGCGACATTTTATTTCTCCTTTATCCCGGAAAAAATTCCCGGGTCTTGAATAAACACTAATACGAGCTTATTTTACAAGTTACAGGCATGCAGCCTGCATATATGGTCATCACAATAGAGTTTGACCTAAATGCTTTTCGGGGCATACGTTTCCGCATTGGCCCTGCACTTCATCAAATCCGACTTTGATCGACTTCAACTTGCGTTATATTAACGCTTCGTACTTTTTCGCTTTAAACGAGGATGAAGTATATAAATGCTTTGTGGACCATAATCTTTATATTCAATAATGGTTATGTATAGTTTTGTCAAAACACAAAAAATAAAGGGAGGAAATATGACGACAAGCCTGAATTTCTTTAAACAATACCACAGCACGGTAATAAAAGCGCTCGGAGAGGATGCAAAAAAGGTGAACGCAAAAGTCGGTTCGATAATGGCTGACAACTGGGCGGATAAAGCAGGAAACATCAACAGCAATTCCGAATTCGCGAAAAGTTTTGAGAACTACCTGAAAAACCAGCTTGAATTTGCAAAAAATGTGAAAGTCAACTGCGATGAAAAGGACTATACGCTTGATATCAAAGGATGCGCCATCTGCCATGGGAATGAGATACTGAGAAAAGAAGGTCTGGCGACAGCATGCCCTATCGTCCAGGCAGCAAAGTATGCTGCAGTAAAAAAGCTTGGGAGAAATGTAATAACCAGGGGTGTGGACAAACCTGGCACGGTGGGCGAGTGCACAATAAGATTTGAACTTGAATGACATAACATACCATGCCAGACCTTGTAATAAAGAATGCCAGGATTTTTATCGACAACGCTATCCAGCCAGCCGAGATCGCAATAGATAACGGGAAAATAACAAAAGTGGGGAAAATAATAGACGCGAAAGACGTTGATGGAATGATCAACGCGAAATACGCGCTTGTTCTGCCCGGAGCTATCGATGTTCACGTTCACTTTCGCGACCCTGGAATGACAAAAAAAGAGGACTGGTACACCGGCTCCTGCGCAGCGGCGGCAGGAGGTGTCACCACAGTGATCGACCATCCAAACACTATTCCTCCGACTATAGACCCCGATTCTTTCAAGAAAAAACAGAAGGAGGCGAAAAAGTCAATAATCGATTACGGGATAAATGGAGGCGTTACGCATAACCTGAAACATCTAAAACCCCTGTGGGAACTTGGTGCAACCGCGTTCGGGGAGATATTCATGGCAGAATCAACAGGCGCCCTTAACGTGAATGACAGGACGCTGGAAGAGGCACTTGGTATCATAGGAACCCTGGGCGCTGTTGCATGCATTCATGCTGAGGATGAGGAAACAAGAAAACGCTTCGTCCATTTACTGAAAGGGGCTTCGCAGCCCGAATCACACTCAAAGTCGCGGCCCCCACTATCTGAGAAGATAGCTGTTCAAAAGGCGATAAAAATGGCAGGGAACGCAAATCTGCATTTCTGTCATATCAGTGCAGGCGAAAGCCTTGAAACATTAAGAATGGAAAAAACCAACAATAAAAACATAACCTGCGAGGTAACGCCTCACCATCTGTTCCTTTCCACTAAGGACTATAAGCACCTTGGGACACTGGGAAAAATGAACCCACCGCTTCGAGATTACCAATCTCAACAGAGATTGTGGGAAGGATTGAATGACGGCACCATTGATATTATTGCCTCAGACCATGCCCCCCATCTTGAGCATGAGAAAATGACAGACATCTGGAGCGCCCCTGCAGGTGTTCCAGGTGTTGAGACCATGATGCCCTTAATGCTTCTGGCAATTAAACGCAACCTTATCACACTGAAGCGGCTGCTTGAGGCAACGTGTGTGAACCCTGCAAAACTCATGGGGCTTCCAAAAGGAGTGATCGCAAAGGGATATGATGCAGACCTGGTGATAACAGGCGAGCCCAGGGAAATACGCAAGGAAAAAATGCACAGCAAAGCAGGATGGACGCCATATAACGGGATGCAGGGTATTTTCCCGAAAATGACAATATCCAGAGGGGAAATAGTGGCAGAAGATGGAGAAATAACTGCAAAAAGAGGGCGTGGAAGAGTAATTCCCGGCAAGGGATTTATAAACAGGAAGGAATCTGAGGATTGAATAGAGTAATATACCCTGAACTCTAATATTATTAATGAGTAAAACTCATGAAACACATTAATGGAG
>JBGOYM010000135.1:0-6213 GCA_041479675.1 Candidatus Methanoperedens sp. | reverse complement strand
TTGTTTCATTTCTATTGGAACTTTATGGATAAGTTGACAAAAAGCGAGACTCCTGCAATGCTGGAAGGTCTAGCCAAACATCAATGGAATTGGGAGCAATTTTTTAATTTTCAATTAAGTATTCTAAATTAGGACACTGCCGGATATCCAGTATCTCAGAAGATCGACTGTGTTTCAAATGTCCCCATTGACGTTGTTGAAGAGACTGTCACCGCTGGCTCAAGCAGTCTTTCTTATAACGCTACTTTGGATCAGTATAACTACGTCTGGAAGACTGACAAAGCATGGGCTGGCAGTTGCCGACAATTGGCAGTCCAGTTGAAAGACAGCACATATCACAATGCGAGCTTTAAATTCTTGAAGTAGGAGAGAGAACTTTTCCTTCCGTGGGAGAGCATTGTCTCCCCATTTTTCTTTTTTCTTAAATGCCTGCCGCTGTGCTTTGCGTTCTTCGCGGTCTTTGCGTTGAATATTTCCTGTTGATTGCTTCGGATTCCGTTAAGCGCCGCCACTGTTAAAACATATAATTCAAGCGATGAATATCCGGCGCCCGTCCCCGAATTCTCCACCTTCGCTCCCCATCCTCTCAGTGATCGGACTTTTGTTCGTGCTGTGCAGATGGAGGCAGGGCTGCGCCGCGCAATTTTTAAGGGAAGATTACTGCAATACCACAGAGAGCACCGAGGGCACAGAGAAAAACCAAGCTCGTCTCTGTGAACTCTGTGTACTCGGTGGTTGATTTTCTTTTTTGGTATATCCTGTTGTCAGGCTTTGCGTTCTTCGCGGTCTTTGCGGTGAATATTTCCTGTTGGTTGCTTTGGATTCCGTTAATGTAAATTATCATAATAGATTCGCGATCGTCATAAAAATACCAGAAAGAAGAGGGATCAGGAGGTTATCATCTATTGGTTTTCCCTGAACCCGAAGGGGCACTGCATCACCCAGCGTTGCACCCAGCGCTCCAGCTACATACGAAAAGAATGAAAGATATTTCATATCATGAGCTAATGGCAAACGAACCATTATGAATCCGATAAGTACACATACTGCAAACATCACAGAAACAATTGGCAGCGGCTTGACCGTGAATTTTTTTTTTGAATGCCTGACATTACCCTCATTCAATAAAGCCCCGGAAAGACCGGATGCAGTATCACCCAGCGACAGCATAAGGATCGCGGCGATAGCAATGGTTTTTTCGAAAAAAATGACAGAAATAAGCGCAGCGATCTGGAAGTATATGTACGCACCCACTTGTTCTTTTTCATGGGGACGCAATAGTATTTCAGGTAGCCTGATCTTTCCATTAAGCCTCTGCCATTCTATAATGAGGAGAATAGCATTGATGATAGCAAGTCCAGCGAGCGCGGTTTCTCTATCTATGAAATAATAAGCAAAAGCGATGATGGAACCCGCTGCATGCACAGCTTTTCGGCGCAATTCAGTTAAGAACAGCCCGGACAAGTTTACACTTTCCTTCCTGCCTCATCAAATGATTTTCCTCTGTATATCAGATCATATATATTATCTTCAATACCATCAATACCTGTGCGCACCTGTTTCATAGTGTCCCTGTCCCTTATCGTGACAGTGCCGTCTTCAAGCGTCTGGTAATCAACAGTTATGGAAAAAGGCGTACCTATCTCATCATTTCGCCGGTATCTCCTTCCTACGGTGCCAGCATCGTCAAATGTGACCAGTATCCCGGCTTTTCGAAGCGCTTTAACTATTTCGTTTGCAGGTTTTATCAGTTCATCGCGCGTAAGAAGCGGCAGCACTGCAGCCTGTACAGGTGCCACCTCTGGCGGGAGGCGCAGCACTATCCTTTTTTCCTCCTCTTCCTCTTCTTCAGCATTTACCTCTTCTTCAAAATAAGAGTGCTCAAGGAGCGAATACGTTATCCTGTCTATCCCGAACGAGGGCTCGATCACGTGCGGAATAATGGTTTCGCCGTGAACTTCTTCAGAGATATTTTCAAATGATACAGCCTCCCTGTCCACCTGTATCACTTCGCCATCAACAACCACTTCAATGATCTCACCCGACAGGTCTTCAGATTTCAATAACTTCAGCGCATTCGCGATCTTTCCTGCTTTTCCCTTGAATCGAGGTCCAAGGATACCCATGTTGGGCTTTACAGCAAATCGCTCAATCCTTACTGGTTTATCGTAGGATACATGAACATTCAGTTCAGTTTCGCTCTGCTTCGCATGGGCTTTAAGGTCATAATCAGTCCTGTCCGCGATCCCCACGACCTCTACCCATCCGAACCTGTCGCTCTGTATCTCTGCATCCCAGCAGTCGGCGGCATAATGTGCCATCTCGTCTTTCATGTGCTGGCGAAATCGCAATTTCTCAGGGGACACGCCAACGCGAATGAGGAACTGATATGTCCTTGCAAGGCAGTATCCCAGGAACTCATGGGCGATAATGCCGTTCTGTACAGCTTCTTTGATCGTCATCTTTTCAGAACTCCCCCGAGCCTGACCTTCCTGCGAGTAGAGGATAAGTGCAATATCAGAAATTTCGCTGAATTTTGGATGAGTCTTGTCCCTGGGGTCGATGAATATCTCAGCTTCTGCCTGCGTGAACTCTCGAAGGCGTATCACGCCCTGCCGGGGTGATATCTCGTTGCGGTAGGCTTTTCCTATCTGCGTGGCGCCAAAAGGAAGGCGGTCACGGTAGAACTTCAGGAGGCGCTGGAAGTCAACGAACATTCCCTGCGCTGTCTCGGGTCGAAGATACCCGGCTCTTTTTCCGCCTGGACCAATGCTGGTTTTGAACATTAGATTAAACTCATATACTTTACCCAGCGCTCCGCCGCATTCAGGGCATTTTATATTATGTTTGCCGATGACCACGGTGAGATCATCTGCGCTCAACGTATCAGGATTATCTACAACATCACCTACAAGATGGTCTGCCCTGAAAGCCTCATTGCACTTCTGGCATTCGGTCAGCGGGTCTGAGAAGCCCCCGACATGTCCTGATGCGATAAAGACGTCCTCTATCCCGATAGTGGGTGATTCTATCTCGTAATACCCTTCGTTGATCACAAATATTTCGCGCCAGATGTTCTCAACGCGGCGCTTGAGCATTGCACCAAGAGGCCCGTAATCGTAAAAACCAGCAGTACCGCCATATAATTCAAATGAGTTCCAGAGGAAGCCGCGGCGCTTTGCAAGCTCGATCACCTGTTCGTATTTATCTGTCATGTTGGCTTAATACATGTTTTCTATTTATTAACTTTTCACCGGAAATGATGTAAATGCCGGTTTAAAATACACTCACTATGATAAAACCAAAACATTTAAAACATACAAAGCCATATTTAACAGAAGGGTGATACATCCAATGAACGAAAAAGATACAAAAGTTCCTGTTTATATAGCGATTATAGTCGCCATAATACTTATTGCAGCTGCTGGCTTCTATTTTCTTGGAGGACCGAGGGAAAAAGCAGCACCAGGGGAACAGCCGCCTGCGGTAAAACCACAAGAGACCCCGGTGGCTACAGCGCCTTCTGCCGCCATAACCCCCTCAGCTGCCCCGAAGGTATCAGCTGGTACAATAAAATGTGACATGTGCCACACAGAATCAGAAAAGCTATCTCTTCATATAACAGGTGGACAAAAATGTGTCACCTGCCATGGCAGTCAGGTGCATCCTATACACGTAGGTGAAGGAACAGTTGATCTTACATGCGATAGCTGTCACGGAACTCCACCGAAGACACCAGTATTAGCGAAGGGTGAAGGACCTGGTCATTACTCAGTCTGCGAACAGTGCCATGCGCCACCGCCCGATTCTCTTAAACCCAGTAATGGCAATCTGGTAATAATACATATGTCAAGGGGAAAGGACTGCACAATCTGCCACGGTACTGACGTTGCTAAAATACACGCAACAGTTCTTGGCAATAATACAAAGAAATGAATAAAAGGGGTTACCCCTTTTATTCTGGCATCTTTTTTAATCGTGACTTTGCTGGGTATCTTTGTAGTATATGATACCATCAAGAAAGATAAGAGAAACAATTAATGACATCTTTTGAGACCTTCGCAGAAGTATGTAAAAAATTGACAGGGATATCAAGTTCTCTTGAAATGACCTCGGTGGTAGCGTCATTCCTTAAGGAAGTGGATGACGACGAACTTGAGATCACTACCCGTTTTATAATGGGAAGTGTGTTCCCCGTCTGGAGCGAAAAAGAACTCGGGATCGGGACAAGCCTGTTATACACCGCCATCGCAAAGACATCATCGCTCCCGGTTCGGCGCATAGAAGAATTTGTTAGGGAGACTGGAGATGTCGGCACAGCTGCAGAAAAAGCAATAGCAAATCGCAAAGGTCATTTTGATTTTTTTTCTGAAGAACAGCTCTCCATACGCGATGTATTTTCAAGATTCCAGAAAATCGCAGGTCTTGCGGGCAAAGGGTCGCAGGATGCCAAAATAAAGAACCTCCAGTATCTTTTCGGCGCATCTAAGCCTGTTGAGACAGTTTACCTTGCGCGACTTGCCATCGAGGAACTGCGCATCGGGGTTGGAGAAGGGATAGTAAGAAATGCCGTTGCAGAGGCTTTTAATGTTCCTGTTGAACTTGTGGAACGGGGTTACATGCTTGTTAACGATTTCGGTCTTGTTGCGTATACCTCAAAAAAAGAAGGGGAATCCGGCCTTCTTAACCTCAGCGTAATTACAGGAAGACCACTCAAGCTGATGCTTGCACAGGTTGGAGAGGGGCTAAATGAAACACTGGCAGAAATGGGTTCTGTTGCAGTTGAGTGGAAGTTCGACGGGGCGCGCGTCCAGATACACAAGGATGGAAACAAAGTGATCATATATTCACGGCGGCTTGAGAACGTAACATCTTCTTTGCCAGATATTGTAAAATCTGTAAGGACGCATGTTATTGCTAATACAGCCATTCTTGATGGGGAAGCCGTAGCCTTTGGCAAGGACAACAGGCCGATGGCGTTCCAGGAGATCCTGAGGCGCTTCAGACGAAAATATGATGTCACGGCAACAGCCCTTGAAATTCCTCTGTCGCTTTACCTTTTTGACATATTGTACCTCAACGGTGAGAGCTTAATAGATACAGAGCTTTTTGAGCGCAGGAAAAAACTTGAGGAGATATGTGACAAAAGTATTGTGGCCGAACAGACTATAACGGACAGTGCAGCCAATATCGAGTTGATCTATAAAATGGCGCTTGCAGCAGGGCACGAAGGTGTAATGTTGAAAAATCCACAGTCGCTTTACACGCCAGGAAAACGGGGAAAGAACTGGTTAAAATTAAAACCGATCATGGACACTCTTGACCTTGTGGTGGTCGGTGGCGAATGGGGTGAAGGGAGAAGGACCTCTTTTATCGGTTCTTATTTGATGGCATGCCGCGACCCCGATACAAACAGGCTGCTCACTATAGGACGGGTAGCTACAGGCATTACGGATGAAAAACTGGGGGAACTTACAGATATATTCAAAGACATTGTAATTCTGGAAAACGGTATCCATGTGGAGTTTGAGCCAAAGATAGTATTTGAGGTGGCATTTGAGGAAATTCAAAAAAGCCAGAATTATGATTCGGGTTATGCACTGCGTTTTCCAAGGCTTATCAACATGAGAAGCGATAAATCAGTGGAAGATGCGGATACTATTGAGAAAGTTGAACAACTCTATGCCAGACAGAAAGGAAAATGATCGAATTTTCGAATTTTAATTCGTTAATGGAAAAGTTTAAACCTGAATAAGTAATCGTTTATAGAACCAAATGTTTCGAAGGACGTGAGATTTAACTAAATGTGGAAAATTGAAGACGCAATAGACCTATATGGCATAGAACGATGGGGAAATGGATACTTCACTTTTAATAAAAACGGAGATTTAAGTGTCAGGCCTACAAGAAAAGACGCTCAAGCTATCGATATAAAAAATGTTGTTGATTCTCTTACCGCCAAGAAAATAAAATTCCCTGTTCTCTTTCGGTTCCCTCAGATCCTTGAAGGACAAATAAAGGAACTAAACGGGGCATTCTCAAACTCTATTTCAGAATATAAATATAATAACATCTACCAGGGCGCATTCCCCATGAAAGTGAACCAGAGAAGGGAAGTGATGGAGGAGATCGTCAAATCCGGCAAAAAATACAATCTTGGTCTGGAAGTGGGGACGAAAGCTGAACTGCTTGCTGCCATGTCTTTTGAGCTTG
>JBGOYM010000134.1:0-6264 GCA_041479675.1 Candidatus Methanoperedens sp. | reverse complement strand
TTGGCAAACTGCATGTATCGCAGAGTAAAAAGATCGCTGAAAGACTGGCAGCCGAACTTTTTGAGAAAACATATGGCGACCTCAGGATTCTATTAATACTATGAAGATATGCCGCTCTTCAACCCCGCGCGCCGCCCCTCTCCCAGATATGGCAGCCTGCCCCATGGCGCCGTCGCAGAATGAAGATGTATTGCCTTAAATCCCTGCCACATTAAGCTCTTCGCGGTGCAACTCGATTCATTCAATTTTTTCCATCAGAAACTCCCTCACCTTGATAGTTTTATTAAGGGCATCCTGTACTTCTTCAGGTGTCGCATTCATACCAGGATAACGGAATTCTACAGCAAAATCGGAAATCCCTTCAACAAGCAACTCGATTTCTTGAAAAGCAGGATCGTATTTTTCACAGTCGATGACCAGCGCTGTCAGGTCATGTATCTTTCGAATTTCTTCACCCTGTTCGATAAGATATGCTTTCAGCCATTTCTCAATCGCCTGCTGACAGTGAAAGCCAGTCTGGTTCTCAAGTCCATTTTGCTGCGCCAGCGTCTCTGCTGCAACGAAATCGCTCTCCCCTTTTTTAACCCACTCTCGCACTATCTCGCGCATAAATCACCTGCCCGTCTCTCAATATTTTCTTAATAAAGGGGTCACCAATATCGATCCTGTACCTGAGTTCTTCAGGGGTTCTGACAAGAATGTCCATGGGAACGTATAAATCTCTCAGGACGCTCCTGACAGATGCAGCGCGCTTTATCGGTCTTTCTCCTGATTCCATCACCACAAAAAGATCAAGATCGCTGTCCCGGTCTGGTTTTCCCCATGCATATGAGCCGAAAAGGATTATCTTATCAGGGTTGAAGCGTTCTGCTATTTTTCTGGCGATGGCGGAGATTTTTTCTCTGGTGATCATAATGGGTTGGGTATGATTGTATATGTGTCATATATAATTATATAGTCTTCTTTCTGCTGTGGTGAGACTCTGGGGTATGATCGAAGATGCGCCCCTTTTCCACGCCCCCATGCGCAGCGCATCCCCCGGCGGCGCGGTGCCGGATAGCCTGAATTATTTTTGCATAGTGGTGCTGCAAATCCCTTCCTGCCCAACCACAATCTCTTGTCCGGGACGGGTCGAATATACAAGAATAGCATCCCTCCTGTCACCGCTCTTTTATCATGCGCAAATGCTGCATTGGCGCTCTCAATGGTTTGAAATGGTGAGGATTTTCAAGAATCTGCTTTATTTTTTTATCAATTATTCGCATCTGTTTTGGATTTTTTTTTGCAAGCTTGGAAAATATCCGGTCAACACTTTCCCTCACTTCAAGAGAATACATGTCACTTTAAACCGTAGTGGCTTCTAAAATCCGCAACTTTCACTGTTTTTTCTTTTTGCCTTGTCTTGATTTTTTCAATGAATTCAGGTCTGAGTTCAGGTTCAAGAAGTGACCTGCCGTATTCATTTACGACCTTATTAATAAGGTATTAATATCGTATATATGCTTTGTGATTTCTACTAAAAGTTTCTTGCATCCGGTTGTCTATCCCAGGTTCCCATATCATCAGTTCCGAATTAACTATCAACGCAAGCCTTTAATCTAAAAACTCTAATTACCTATATAGATTATTATGGAATTTGATAAATTTACTTTAGAAGCACAGGAAGCTTTTGCAAGTGCTCAGAAACTTGTGATCAGCAGGAAACAACAGCAAATCGATGTTGAACATCTTCTTATTTCGATGATCAATCAAAAAGATAGTCTTGCCCTTAAAATCCTTCAAAAACTTGGGGTTAATATTGGATGGATTTTAAGCCAACTCGAAGATGAAATAAACAGATTGCCTCGTGTCGAAGGTGCTGGCGAAGGTCAAGTTTACATATCCGCAAGACTGAACCAGGTGGTTTCGGATGCATTCAATGAAATGAAAATGCTTCAGGAGGAACTATTGAATACAGATCATCTTTTGATTGCTATGGTGAATGAAAAGAACAGCTTTTCATCAAGGCTTTTGAACGAAAATGGTGTTGCCAAAGAGGAAATTTACAGGGTACTCCAGGAGCTCAAGAAATATCAAGCTCTCAAAAAATACGGTCGTGACCTCACAGAACTCGCCTCCCGCGGCAAGCTCGATCCCGTAATAGGCAGGGACATCGAGATACGCAGGGTGCTCCAGGTGCTCTCGCGGCGAACCAAGAATAACCCTGTGCTGATAGGTGAGCCAGGTGTCGGGAAAACAGCTATTGCAGAAGGACTGGCGCTACGCATATTCATGGGGGACGTGCCTGAGCCCATCAAGAATAAAAAAGTTGTGGCACTTGACATGGGAGCACTTGTTGCTGGTACAAAATTCAGGGGTGAATTCGAGGAGCGTCTCAAAGCCGTGATAAAAGAAGTACAGGATTCAGAAGGGGAAATCATACTTTTCATCGACGAATTGCACACTCTTGTGGGTGCAGGAGCAGCAGAAGGAGCTATAGATGCCTCCAATCTCCTGAAGCCTGCTCTTGCCCGCGGAGACCTGCGCTGCGTTGGTGCGACAACGCTTAACGAGTACCGCAAACACATCGAGAAGGATGCTGCGTTGGAGCGGCGGTTTCAGCCCGTGCTTGTGGGAGAACCAACTGTGGACGAGACGATTTCCATTCTGCGCGGACTGAAGGAAAAATACGAAGTACATCATGGAGTTCGCATTCAGGACGCTGCGATTATCGCAGCCGCTGTACTCTCTCACCGCTACATAACAGACAGGTTCCTTCCCGACAAGGCGATTGACCTGATCGACGAGGCAGCATCAAAGCTCAGGATGGAGATAGATAGCATGCCGGCGGAGCTTGATGACATAGTGAGGAAGATAAGGCAGCTTGAGATAGAAAAGCAGGCTGTGAAAAAAGAAAAGGACGAATACTCAAGAGAACGCCTGGAAAAGATCGATAAAGAACTCTCTGACCTGAAAGAGAAAAGCAGCTCTATGAAGATCCACTGGCAGCTTGAAAAAGATGCTATCCAGAAGATACGCCGAATAAAAGGAGATATAGAAAAAACTCGCATGGACTCGGAAAAAGCCGAACTTGAAGGCGATCTTGAAAAGGCGTCAGAATTAAGGTATGGCGTATTGATAAACCTCCAGAAGCAGATAGATGAAGAAAATAAGAAACTCATTGAACTCCAGAAAGACCAGAAGATGCTCAAGGAAGAAGTGGACGAGGAAGATATCGCGGAAGTGGTGTCAAGATGGACTCACGTCCCTGTCAGCAGGATGCTGGAGGGGGAGATGCAAAAGCTCGTTCACATGGAAGAGCGGATAAAACAGCGCGTGGTGGGGCAGGATGAAGCTGTTGTCGCAGTTGCGAACGCTGTCAGGCGCGGGCGCGCAGGGATATCAGACCCGAAGCGACCAATCGGTTCGTTCATGTTCCTCGGTCCAACAGGCGTCGGGAAAACGGAACTAGGACGTGCGCTAGCAGAGTTCCTGTTCGATGATGAGGCGGCAATGATACGCATCGATATGAGCGAATACATGGAAAAACACACAGTAGCAAGGCTCATAGGCGCTCCGCCAGGGTATGTGGGCTATGAGGAAGGCGGGCAGCTCACCGAGGCAGTGAGGCGGCGCCCTTATGCTGTCGTCCTGTTCGATGAGATCGAGAAAGCACATCCAGATGTATTCAACCTTCTTCTCCAGATACTCGATGATGGAAGGCTCACTGACGGTCACGGACGCACTGTGGATTTTAAGAATACCGTGATAATAATGACCTCCAATATCGGGAGCCAGTGGATATTCGAGCTTGGTAATAAAGAAGAAGAGATGAGGGAAAAAGTTATGGAGATAGTGCATCAGAATTTTAAGCCCGAATTTCTGAACAGGCTTGATGAGATAATCATCTTCCACTCGCTTAAACTTCCGGAGATAATGAAGATCGTGGATATACAGTTCGGGATACTGGGCAAGCGTCTTTCTGAACGTAAAATAACCATTTCACTCACACAGAAAGCCAGGGACTTCGTTGCAAAGGCAGGTTACGATCCGCTATACGGGGCGCGACCGATCAAGCGTACGATTCAGCACAGGATACTTGATCCGCTTGCGATGAAAATATTGAATAAGGACTTCATTGAGGGAGATACTGTTGAGGTCGATGTGAAGAAGGATGAAATAGCGTTCAAGAAAATGAACTGAAATGGCGGTTATTATTGCCTGAACTTAGTTGCAGCCTCCTTCAAAGCCTCGATCCCGGGCAGTTTTTCACCTGCAAGGAAATCGATACAGGCTCCACCGCCCGTGCTCACATGGGAGAACTTGTTCGAAACGCCAAGCTGTTCTGCTGCTGCTGCGATATGCCCACCACCAACGACCGAAAAACCTGATTTAATCCCTGCTTTTATTAGTTCGTTGGTGCCCAGTGCAAAGGTCTCATTTTCAAAAACACCCGCAGGTCCGTTCATTACAACCGTCTTTGCACTGCTTATCTCGCGAGAGAAATTCACCATGGTCTCGATACCGATATCATGGATAGGAAGCTCAGTGTTCAGGTTGCTGACCTTTTCTTCCTCGCGCTCGTCGTTATTATTCAGCGCTACATCAACGGGTAATCCGATGTTTTTCTTGAAGCGTTTAAGGAGGTCGCGGGCAATATCTATTTGATCGAGATATCCCTGCTTTTCAATAAAGTTCAAATTGGCCCTTCCAATATTTGCGCCAGATGCTGAAAGGAAAACGTTCGCGACAACTCCTGTGACAAGTACCCTGTCCACGCAGCCTCGCTCGAGTACGTTTTTTGTGACCTTGATGGAATCATCCACTTTTGCGCCGCCAAGCACGTAAATGCATGGGCGTTCAGAGCAAGACAGTCCCCTGGAAAGGGAATCTATCTCTTTTTCCATCACCCTTCCTGCGATGCTCGGAAGCACATATGTGAAGCCTGTTACAGACAGGTGAGACCTGTGTGATACTGAGAAGGCATCGTTCATGAAGATGTCGAACAATGGTGTTAGGCGCTTTACCATATGTGTCATGATGTGTTCTTTTGCAGTCCGCTCAAGCGTCTCCTCAGAGTAGAAACGGGTATTCTCAAGCATGATGATTTCCCTGTCATTCATTTTTTTAATGGAATCAATTGCATGCGAACCAAATATGTCGTCGATATAATCCACATTCCTGCGTGATAATTTTGATAACAATCTTGCATGTGGTTCCAAGGTAGTGAAATCACTTTTTCCGGGACGACTCTGGTGGGATAAGATGACAACTCTGGAATCTTCAAGTTCCTTTAAGGTTATGAGGTGGCTTCTGAACCTGCTGTCATCAAGGATTATTCCTTTCGGGTCCATTGGAGAATTCAGGTCAAGCCTGCATAGAACTGTCTTTCCTTTTACATTGATATCGTCGATGGTGAGATAGTCCCGGATCATATAGAGTTGTTTTAATTCTAAGAAGATAGCTATATAAATTTCTGAAATTACAGTTTGAAATTGTAGTTATAAACTGATATCCACACCGTACACCTTTTCCGGGTTTTCCTTATGTATCTTCCAAAAAACATCTTCGCCCCATTCAGGAATAAGTTGTTTTGTCCTCTTTGGCACGGTTTTCGGCCCGAGTACAGAACCCGGTCTTTTTAGATCGTCGATGTAATCTGTTTCCATCATGAACCGCGTGCCTTCAGCAAGGGCTTTTTCGATAGCATCCTCACCTGCCAGGACGCTCGGAAAAATGCCTGTCTTTTCGCACATGTTGACCATAGGAGGAGAAAAATGTTTGATCACTTTGTCTGGAGCTAATCCGGCATCCCTGGCGATCCCAACAATTTCCATGAGCCCAACTTCTGTGGAGCTCTCTGTATGCAGTTGCACGGCACAACCAGCATCTTTTGCCAGCGTAAAACTATAGCGCATGATGTCGTTAGAAACGTCCCAGATCTTTGGTTCAACCGGGTAATGAGGGCGCCCAGACTTTAGACCCACAGCAAGCCCTTTATCAACATATTCGCGCGCTATTTCAAGCCCTCCCTTCATGATCTCTACAGAGCGTGCAAGCCCAAGCCGCCCATAATATTTTGTCAGTTCAGCGGGGTGTACGCCAAGCACCACGAACACCTTTACGATCTCCGCTTCCTCTGCGAGGCGCGCTATTTTAAGGATTTTATCGAATACTTTCCTGTAATCATCGGGTGCGTTTATTTCGATGCCAAGAGACCAGGGCGGGAGTGAGACGAGGACAAGGTGTGTGCCACCGGCGCGGGCGAATTCGCGGACTGCGTCG
>JBGOYM010000133.1:0-6274 GCA_041479675.1 Candidatus Methanoperedens sp. | reverse complement strand
GGGGCAGTGGATGGATATGAACCTCGCGACAAGGAAAGATGTTAAGGAAGAGGAATATATGCGTATGGTGGAGAAAAAGACCGCCGTACTTTTTGCAGCATCCATGAAGATAGGAGCGACATTGTCTGGTGCAAATAATGATGCTGCGCGGGCATTATGGGATTTCGGCCGCATGACCGGGATAGGATTCCAGATATATGATGATGTGATCGACCTGATAACACCAGAAGAGATACTGGGAAAAGCGCAGGGAGGCGACATTATTGAAGGAAAGCGAACGCTTATCGTGATCCATGCGCTTTCAAAAGGCGCCACTATCGATGCGCTCGGAAAAAGCAATGCCACGCGGAGCGAAGTATCGGCTGCGCTTACGACCCTGAAGGAATCGGGTTCTATTGATTATGCCATGAATAAGGCTGTGGGCTTTATCGATGAAGGGAAAGCTGCGCTGAAGGCGCTACCTGATTCGGAGGCAAAGAACATTCTTATCGGGCTTGCGGATTATATGATAGCGAGGAAGTATTAGAGCAATCTATAAGTCTTACAATTCTATTGAGTATCCTATGTACCACTTAGAGTGCATTGAATGTCATAAAAAATACAAACCTTCAGAAGTTGTCTATACATGTACCTGCGGTGGTCTTCTTGATGTGGTTTATGATTATTCGAAGATCCATCTCACCAGAAAAGATCTGAAAGGACCTCTTTCTGTCTGGAAATACCGTGCTTTAATCCCTGTGGAGGGAGAACCGGTAACCCTGAAGGAAGGCGGGACGCCTCTTTACCGCGTTGACAGGCTTGCAAAAAGCATCGGTCTGAAAGAGGTCTATGTCAAGCATGAAGGTATGAACCCGACAGGTTCATTCAAGGACAGGGGAATGACCGTTGGGGTGACAAAAGCTCTCGAACTCGGAATGAAGACCGTGGCTTGTGCCTCCACAGGAAATACTTCGGCATCGCTTGCAGTGTACGGCGCAAAGGCTGGCGTTCCTGCCGTTGTGCTTCTTCCCTCAGGCAAAGTGGCACTTGGCAAACTTGCCCAGGCACTCATGCACGGAGCAAAGGTGCTGAGCATCAGGGGGAATTTCGATGATGCTCTCAAACTCGTGCGTGACCTGTGCGACAGGGAAGGGTTCTATCTTCTGAATTCAGTGAATCCATACAGGCTTGAAGGGCAGAAAACAATTGCTTTTGAGATAGCAGACCAGCTCGGCTGGCGTGCACCGGACAGGCTTGTGCTCCCTGTTGGGAATGCCGGGAATATCACCGCGATCTATAAAGGATTTAAAGAATTCAAGCGCCTTGGCATTATAGACAGTGTGCCAAAGATGACGGGCATACAGGCAGAAGGGGCAAGTCCTATTGCAAGAGCTATTAAGAACAATGAATCTGCAATAACAGCTGAAGGCAACCCAGAGACCCTGGCTACTGCTATCCGTATTGGTAATCCTGTGAACGCAATAAAAGCCCTGATCGCGATAAGAGAATCTGGCGGAACAGCTGATACGGTATCGGATGATGATATCATCCGGGCACAGCATGAGCTTGCTTCTCTTGAAGGCATCGGCGTTGAACCTGCGAGCGCTTCCTCGATCGCAGGGCTGCGAAAACTTGTGGAGATTGGTGTTATAGATAGCGATGAGAGCGTGGTTTGCGTGACTACAGGTCACCTGCTAAAAGACTCGGAGCATGTGCTGTCTGTCTGTCCCAGACCTATTGAGATTGATGCAACAATTGAGGCTGTGAGAAAAGCGGTCTTTGAGAATTAAAGTCAGATTCTTATGTAATTGTCTCAAAGGATGGAGATGTTTGGCAGCCAGCGGCGCGGATGGGCATCAGTTTTTCGAGCACTTAATTTAATATGGATGAATGATAGAAAGATGTGAGGTTCAAAATGGCAGACATCATTAAAAAACGCCTGGAAAAATGCAGCCGCCTGTGCGCATTTGCAATGATAACGAAAGATGGAGAAGTGGCTGTTGGCGTTCCGCAGAATGACAAATCATCCCAGGCGGCTTGAAATATGAAGCGAGGATAAACATGGCAGCTCTTGACAACCTCAGTATCACTGACATCCTGTGGATACTTTTCCTGTTCTCGATCTTCATCCCGCTGATTCAGAAGAGGACGCTGCTTCTGAGACGGCAGGTGGCGATGCGGTCGATAGAGTCACGACGAAAGAGCCGCGTGATAAGCATGATCCACAGGCAGGAGACCATGAGTTTCCTGGGCATCCCCTTAGCCCGCTACATTGACATAGAGGATTCTGAGGCGGTGCTTCGCGCCATCAGATTGACAGATGCTGAGATGCCCCTTGACCTCGTGCTGCACACTCCCGGAGGACTGGTGCTTGCTTCTGAGCAAATAGCCTGCGCACTCAAGCGCCATAAGGGTAAGGTCACTGTGTTCATTCCTCACTATGCCATGTCAGGAGGCACATTGATCGCAATGTCGGCAGATGAGATAGTGATGGATCCCAATGCGGTGCTGGGACCGGTTGATCCTCAGCTTGGCGGACAGCAGGGGTACTATCCTGCGGTCTCCATCCTCAAGGCGCTTGAGCAGCCCAACCCCAACAGGGATGACCAGACCCTCATCCTTGGGGATGTGGCAAGAAAAGCCATCGATCAGGTGTACCAGGCAGTCTATTCTTTGCTGCTAAAACATAATACGCCAGAGAAGGCTGATGAGATCGCAAAGATGCTCAGCGAAGGACGGTGGACGCACGATTATCCTATAGATTTTGAGCAGGCAAAGGAAATGGGGCTGCCTGTGAATGACCGGATGCTCAAGGAAGTTTACGAATTGATGGAGCTTTATCCGCAGTCCGGGATGCGCCGCCCATCAGTGGAGTTCATCCCGACCCCGTATGCGCCGCCGGGGAAGGGGAAATAGAGAGTTAATAATCCTGTATCTGAATGCCTATACTGAAAAATAATAAAAAGTCTCTGAAACCGTGAAAGCATGGTTCTCAAAAGGTAAGTATAAATACACGTATAAATACATTTAGAATCATGGCACATAAAACACTGACGATATCCGAAGAAGCCTATGATGCACTGGCTCAACTAAAAAAAGAGGGGGAAAGCTTTACTGAACTCATAAAACGGATCACAGGTTTTTTAAGGAAAAGACATCTCAAAGAATTTGCCGGAAGATTGAAAGATGAAAAATTTGAAAAAGCAACTCTTGAGATCAGGCGTTCTGGACTGGATGTATCAAGATTAGAGAGAACAAAGCTATGACTGTGCTCGACACTGATTTTTTGGTGGCATTATTGAGAGGCAATAGCGATGCAACAGAACTTGCTGAAAGGATCAATTTTCCAAAGACCACGATCATAAATGCCTTTGAGCTCTATCATGGAGCAAAACGCTCCAAAAAACCTGAAGCTTCTCTTTCCGAGGTCATTTCATTACTTGATTCCATTGAAGTGCTCGAATTTGAAAAACATGCTGCTTTATTGGCCGCCCAGATCCAGGCTGAGTTAATGGATTCTGGAAATCCGGTGAATATACTGGATGTTCTTATAGCCGGGATAGTCAAGGCAAACAATGAGGAAGTTTTTACAAGAAATGAAGATCATTTCAAGCGCATAAACGGTCTTAAATGGAAGCAATGGTAAGAACCGATTGTGTAGGTTTGAGATCGAAAAGGAATGGCGCCGGTCTGGTCCTTCCCCGACCGCGGCGACCGGGCGACATTGTTCTTGACCAGCCCGATTACCCTTCGGGAGCGGGAATCCACGTATGCCTGCGAGGCATACGTGTCTGCGCCCTCCCGAGGCGCGACTCGGGATGGCTGGCTCTGGCACTACGCTTGTGGAATGCATCTTTTGATCCTCTCCTCAGTGGCCCTGAGGTTTTCTTCATGGTTGTACAACATCTTGCTTCCTGAAAAAATTAGCGATTTGAACTTGTATTTGTACGGGCTGGGAGGGATTTGAACCCACGGCCGTCGGATTAAGAGTCCGACGCTCTGCCTGTCTAAGCTACCAGCCCATTTGGGCTTTCCCTCTAATAATGTTCTCTTAATATATACGTTTCGAAGCCATGCTGAAAATCTATTTATACGAACCAGCCATCTAAAATCCTCTGAGGGTGTTTTAATGACAAAAACTTCTAAAATATCAGGTTTCTATAAACTCGCTCCGAAGGAAAGGCTCAGGCTCGTATCAGAATTCGCAGACCTCACGCAGGAAGAGGCATCGTGCATCAGCGCGGCAGGCGCATTGTCGCTTGAAGCTGCTGACAGGATGGTCGAAAATCTTATCGGTGTGATGGAAGTGCCAATGGGCGTGGCTGTGAATTTCCTGATCAACGGGAAGGATTATCTGATCCCGATGGCGATCGAAGAACCATCAGTGATAGCCGCAGCCAGCAACGCTGCCAGGATGGCACGCGTTGGCGGAGGGTTCACAACGAGCAGTACAGGTCCTGTGATGATAGGTCAGATACAGGCTGTGGGCATCGCTGATCCCGCAGGGGCGAGGATGAGCATACTTGAAAAGAAAGATGAGATAATCAGGCGCGCAAATGTTGTCGATCCTGTGCTCGTCAAGTTCGGAGGCGGCGCCAAGGATGTGGAAGTGCGGGTCATTGATACCCCGGGCGGAAAGATGGTGATCACTCATCTTATAGTGGACTGCCGCGATGCAATGGGAGCCAATGCCGTGAACACGATGGCAGAAACCGTGGCGCCATATATCGAAGAGTTGACTGGAGGGCGCGTTTACCTGCGCATAATATCCAATTTTGCTGACAAGCGCATCATGAGAGCAAAAGCAGTCTTCATGAAAGAAGCCATCGGCGGCGAAGAGGTCGTGGACGGCATAATCGCGGCATATAATTTCGCCTACTCAGATCCATACCGCGCAGCAACCCACAATAAGGGCATCATGAACGGTGTGACTGCAGCGGTGCTTGCAACAGGAAACGATACAAGAGCCATCGAAGCAGGAGCGCACGTCTATGCATCGCGAAGCGGCACATACCGCCCGCTCTCATGTTACGAGAAGAACGCAAATGGCGACCTTGTGGCAACAATTGAGATGCCGATGGCGGTCGGTCTTGTTGGCGGTGCCACGAAGACGAATCCAATAGCCCGCGCAGCAGTAAAGATACTGGGCGTGAAGACCGCTACCGAGATGGGCGAGGTTTTTGCGGCTCTTGGTCTTGCTCAGAATTTCGCAGCCATGCGCGCGCTTGCGACTGAAGGGATCCAGAGAGGTCACATGGGGCTTCATTCAAGGAACGTGGCGATACAGGCTGGCGCGACAGGAGAGCTTGTGGATAAGATCGCCGAAATAATGGTGAAAGAGAGAAAGGTCAGGGCTGACAGGGCAAAGGAACTGATGGATGAGATGACGAGGAAATGAGCTGAGCCCAAAGCAAACATAACAAGATAGCTTAAAAGCGGCGCGCGAAATAATAAGTTTTGCGGATGCGCCATAAATTAATTTAGTGCGATTTATAATTTTTAGACAGGATTTACAGGATTGACAGGATGGGATCAAAAATTATCCTGTAGATCCTGATATCCTGTCGAATCGGCGCCTTCGCCTTTAATTTTTTACGAGATATTGAAATTCCATAACCCTGATTCCAGTATCATCTCATCCCCATCAATATCTCCGCATACAGTTCCGTCGAACATCTCCATCCCAATCGTATCATCTCATTCAAACCCGCAAGAGCCTCCTCTTTCGTCAGCAGTTTCATTTTCCACATTCTCAGAAGAAGATAAATCGTTCCATGATGCTCAATTTCCTCTACCTCAGCCATTCCCCTTGCTTCCTCATCATCAAGCAGCGCAATTCCATTTAACTCCTGCGCCAGTGCAAGGACATCGATATCAGCTTCATGGATTTTAGGATTCTCTCTCAGGTGGTTTATATACTGCTTATTGGCAGGGTTTTTTATCTGGAACACTCCACTGCTGACAAGAGATTCGATCAAGAAGACCTCAGGTCTTCCGCTCTTTTTTCCCTCAACTACAACTTCCCTGTAAACTGATTTTGTGATATATTTTTCTTCAGAAAAATGCTTTACTTTTTCGATGAGGTTCACTTTCCCAAGGTAGATCAGGGGCGTGGCATCAAAAATGAGGGGCTTCATTGAAGTGCCTTTTTTATGTCAGAACTGATAAATTTCTCAGACTTTATCCAGATTATTCCCTTTTCCCTCACAAGGTCGGCAAAATCCCATACTGAAAGACCTGCCATCTGCGCGGCTTTCAAAAAACTTGCTTTTCCTTCTTCCAGGGATTTGAGCGC
>JBGOYM010000132.1:0-6322 GCA_041479675.1 Candidatus Methanoperedens sp. | reverse complement strand
TTGTATGACATATCGGGCAGGCAGTCCCAGCTTTGCTGGCAAGTTCAATATATCCATTACTGCATCGAGAAAGATGGTAGATCACATTACCTGAAACATTCTCAAAAGATTCCACACCTCTGAGTATATGCATGAGAATGGATTTTCCTGCGCTGCTCTTTCCCAGTATACCTAGAATCTCTCCTTCTTTGATTTCAAGGTTAATATTCTTAAGAACATCAACTCCATCAAAGCCAACACAAAGGTTTTTTATTTCGATAAATGGCATCATGTATTAATGTTCACCTCTTTTAAATTTAATCATGTCTGTGTTCCCTGCAGGCATTCTCATTCGTGGCTTCTTCAAGCAATCCGCTCTGCCATGCAGCAATTGCATCCCGTACAGTTCCTGAAGCGCCAACGAACACATCGATTCCAAATTCTTCGAACATCCCTACAGCCTTGGGGCCAAGTCCGGAACAGAGCATGATATGTGCGCCTGCCTCTGCTATGAACTCTGGAGGCAGTCTTGCGCCTCCCATGTGTTCACCTGTATTCGCGATTATCTCTATTGTATTTGTCTCAATGTCCACTACTGTATAGGTTGGAGCCCTGCCGAAATGCTGGGCAACCATATCATTCAAACCGTCCAGCCCCGTTGTTGGTAAGCATACTTTCATTTATTTATCCTCCGCGTCCTCTTCCTTTAATACCAGCATGAATTTCAGCCGTTGCACCAGATGCTTGTTGCAGACTACCGCTCTTATACTGCTCTAAAGCTTCTCTCACTGTCCCGCTGGCGCCAGTAATTACTTTAATCCCGGCGGCAGAGAGAATTTGAAAAGCATTTGGTCCAATATCCCCGGTTATCAGCACACTGACACCTTTATTAGCAATAGTCTGCGCTGCCTGTATCCCGGCTCCGCCAGAGGCTATTGCTCCCTTATTGGATACTGCTTCAAGCTCCATCGTCTCTGAGTCTACGATTAAAAAATACTGGCATCTTCCGAATCTTGGATCAATCTGGCTGTCTAAACTATTTTCCATTGCCGATACAGCTATTTTCATATTACCACTTCCTTTTCCCGCATGTCAGACCTTCCTTTACTGCCACTTACAAAGTGCTCAATTTTTGTCGCAATTTCCCTGAATACCTTTGCTGATTCGGAATTGTAAGAAACAAAAGGCTTCCCATCATCACCGCTCTCAACAATCTCTGAGTCGATAGGAATTTTTCCAATAAACGGCACACCCATTTCCTGGGCTGCATTTTCTCCTCCGCCAACCTTGAAGAGAGCAGTTGATTCGCCGCAATGAGGACAGATGAAACCGCTCATATTCTCAATGATTCCTATGACCGGGATATTGAGAGTTCTTGCAAAGGTTACTGCTTTTCTCGAATCAAGAAGAGCAACGTCCTGAGGCGTTGTTACTATCACTACCCCATCGCAATCCGGGATTAACTGGAAGATACTCAGAGGCTCGTCGCCAGTGCCCGGCGGCAGGTCGATAATCAGATAATCCAGATTTCCCCAGTGGACATCGCCTATGAACTGCCTGATAGCTCCCATTTTTACAGGACCTCTCCATATCACAGGCGCATCTTTATCCGAAAGTAAAAAACCCATGGACATAACCTTGAGGTGCGGCGGAATCTCAGCAGGAAAAATGCCATTTTTGTCTGCTATAATCTGCCTGTTTTCAATACATAACATTTTAAGGGTGCTCGGACCGTGAATATCAGCGTCCAGCAGCCCTGTATCAGCGCCGCGCATCGAGAGTTCAAATGCCAGATTAACGGCTACTGTGCTCTTTCCCACACCCCCTTTTCCGCTCATTACCGCAATCTTATGCTTGATTTTCTGGAGGTTCTCAGTTATTTTGAGATCATCGATTGATTCATTTTTATTCAGATTCGGTTTTTTCATGAAGAGTAACTTACACTGATTAGAATTAGATTTTGTCCCGTATATATACGGGATATCACAATTGGCTTGAACTGTTTTCCATATCCATACTATGACTGCCTAAAATACTGAATATCATGGCTGTCGGCACCATACATGGAACTGCAATTACTAACAGCGTGGCTGATATTGTCCACGAGCACAGATAAACGAGGTGGGTAACCAGTGGTCAGAAGTCCCATGTTTTTCTGCAAAAACGCTCTAAAATAATTTTCTTTTCTCCCCTCTGGATAATCTCACCTAAGGTAGATGGGGATATATCAAACTTTTTTGCAAGTTTTTCAATTGTAATCTTCTTGGGATAATCGTAATAGCCCTTTTCAAATGCTGCCCTGATGATTTCTTCCTGCCTGTTGGTAAGCAAACTCTTTTTGCTCAAATGAACAGCGCTCTTAAGTTCTACCCTGCATCCGTTCTCTTCAAGATTTTCGATCAAATCTGAAAGAGAACCTTCAGCACCTGTGATCAGTTTCCACTCCACACTACCGTCTTTTAGGCTTGAAGCCGAGGTCAGGAAGCAATCCGAGCCTGTCAAAGCCCTGCATGCAGCACACCTCTCTGTAACAACGGAACCCAAAACACCATTTCTTAAATGAGATACATCGATCCTGCAGACATCCGGATGTTTTTTTATCTCTGCTACGATTTCATCGGTATTATCCCCTTTTATCTCAATCAGCCCGCGACCTCCGGACTTGCCATAAGGCATACACTCAATAAACTTGATGGGGTCAGGATATTTTTTGCAGACATCCTTTACCCAGTTATCTGGCATTGTTATTTTGAGGACTACATCTCTCATTCAATATTGATATAATTCATATATCAGATAGATTTTGCGTCTGTTTTTAAGATATATTTTTGAGATTGTCAGAAAAGTCCTCTTTGCCATTTAATTTTATAGCATTCTTGCCTTGAAAGCATACATATGAGTAGTAATATATGGATTTTTTCCAATTAACTTTTTATAACATTACGCATTATCCAAGAGGAGGAAATATGGTAAAAGCTTGGAATTTAGCAGATGTAGCTGGACCAAAACATGCCAGAGTGACAAAGCCAGAAATCGTAGCAGCGCTCGTGAAGAAAGCGAAGTGCCCTAAATGCGGTTCCCAGGAATTCTATCGCATTCACGAAGTGGAGAAGGTGGTCAAATGATTAGTTCTGCTAAGAGGGAAATCATTCAAATCTTATCAGGTAAGCACGAAAATCTCAATCCTCCTGACTATGTATTGCTCCTCACAGATATGATATTCGATCCAAAATTGCTGCCCTACAAGTTGGAGGAGGTGAGAAAGCTTAAGCCAAGTGAAGATCTGAGAAACGCATTGCTCAGAGTTCAGATTGACTCTGAACTGCGCTATGGCGAGGACTTAACGAAATATCGAACCCGGCATTATGTTGCACAGGTTATTGAGCGATTGATATTCGGCAATTTATTGCTTGAGGGTAAGAGAAAAGTGGAAGGGGAAGAGCAGGGAATAAGTGCTGGCAGCTGCGCTTCATGCAGATAATTTTTTCGAAAAGGATTAAAGGAAAGAGAGCTTAACTATGATTGGTGATAGTATGGAACTGGAAGAACTCGTAAAAAAAGTTACCCTGAAAGACCTGAGAACTGAGGCAAAGAAGCATGGAATACCTACTGCCTGCAGAACCAAAATAGACATAGCAAAGGACCTGCCGAGAAAGGCTCTGGAAAAATTAGTAAGCAAGTAGCAGTAAGAGCAGAGCCACAGGCAGACCAATCGTTATTATGAGAGTCCACAAGCCGTATCTCTCTACGACCTTGCACCAAGGCTCACACAGTTTTCCATTGGTTTTGCCGCAGATGAACCTGCACCAATAATTTAGCAGTGGAGTATTTGTAACTTTCCAGCTTTTACATTTATCCGGGATCATGTCTGAAAATTAAGATGGTTTAGAACATTATAAACATTACTCAGCGTTGGCTGTTTGCCAACCCTGCGCTCCCTGCGGTCGCTTCAGCCAAATTCCGCTACACAGGACTTTGCCAAGTCTTGAATGTAGTGCGCCATTGCAGTGAACAAATGACAACTCTTTTATAACATGATAAACGATGACGTATGAGGTATAATTATGGTAGCAATGCCTGATGAAGTTATAAAAATGTTTGAGAATCCTGACTGCGATAAACAGAAAGCTTTGACATGGGTATCGACTGTGACAGAAGAAGGAGACCCTCATCTTGCACCGGTTTGTTTTGTCAAGACAATAGATAACGATAAGCTCCTGATTGGTATCTCTTTCATATCAAAAACCGCATCAAATATCAAGAATGGGTCCCGTGTAGCTGTTGGAAATGCAGCATATCCAAATGGCTACATGATAAAAGGAAGTGGAGAGATAATGAGTACTGGAAAATATTTCGAGGATTTCAAAGAACGTATCAATAAGAGGTTCGGCGGGAAGATAAAACCAAAAGCATCATTAGTCATTAACGTAGAAGAGGTATATAGTCTCAAGCCAGCGGAAGGTAGAAAGAGAATAGCGTAATAAATCAACTTATCTATTTCAGCATCGAAACAAGTAAAACCTTTATAAATTCTGGTATGAGAAAGTCCGTTACCGAAGCT
This sequence comes from Candidatus Methanoperedens sp., assembly GCA_041479675.1. GTDB lineage: Archaea > Halobacteriota > Methanosarcinia > Methanosarcinales > Methanoperedenaceae > Methanoperedens. The sequence goes on along the minus strand of JBGOYM010000132.1, from coordinate 1,782 downwards.
TTTTCATAGTTATCTATGAGCTTTGTTCATAGCCAACTATACATTCAAAAAAGAATGGAGAAGCATATATGAAACTAAATTGGTTTGAGAAATTGTTTATAAATAGCCCTATTCGTTCAATGAATCAGCGGAAAGAAGCCCGCCTTATGCTACAACTTGGTGGTGACGTAAGAGGCGGCAGGGTATTAGAAATTGGTTGTGGTAGAGGCGTAGGTGTAGAGATTATCTTTGATATATTTAGTCCGTCGTGTGTGGAAGCTTTCGACTTTGACCCTGACCAGGTCCGTTTAACAAAACAGCGTTTATCAAGCAGGTATCAAGATAAGGTAAATATTTACACAGGTGATGCAACGAAAATATCGTCCCCTGATAATCATTTCGATGCTGTTTTCGATTTTGGAGCGCTTCATCATATTCCCGATAATTCCGTAGCTATCAGTGAAATAGCACGAGTTCTCAAACCGGGGGGACGGTTTTTCTTTATGGAGCTTCTTTCTTCTCTTACAATGAAACCCATTATGCGTCTTCTGACGCAGCACCCACCCAAAGCACAGTTCACATGGGAAGAACTTTCAATGGAATTAGCAAAGTCGGGTTTAGTGGTATCGGAAAATTCCTGCGTTGTGAATTCATCCAGGGTGGTCGGTGTCGCTCGGAAAAGCACCTGCATTGCGGAGTAAATTCGATGGGTGTCTCTATACCTTTTAACAAATCGGCAACAGCGCACAACAGCGTATTTGCGGTTCGCTTCGCTCACCCAAATGCCTTCTGCACTTCACAAACACGCAAAACGTTAGGCGACATTTAACATATCGTGGAGGTGATAAAAATTGATAAAGAAGAGTGCGTTGGAGGATATTGAACTTACCCAAGAAGATATGCTGAAAATTTCTTATTTACAGCTGAAGAGTGTGAAGGAAGAAAAAGGCAGGATCAAAGAGAGGATACGATTACTTGAGGGTTCGCTTCATTTCGGTTGTGATGAGGCATATGGCGCGCTTGCAGAATTGCTGAGAGATAACTTCGACTCACTGAGTCATCATGATAGAATGGATGTCTTAAGTATTCTCGAAAAAAGCAAGAAAGTGGGCTGTATCGAACCGTTCATCGATATCTTGGAGCGTTTCGAATCGATGGAACCTAAAAGTAGATATCTATATGAGCAAGTGGGGAAAATAATCGAACTTCTCGGAAAAAGTAAAAGAAGATGGCTTATATACATACTTACAAAATACAAAAAGAATTCGAGTAGATTAATAAGAGATGCAACAAATAATGCGATGTCAGAACTATTGAATGCAGAAAATCCGAAGTACAGTCCATAGGCAGTGTGTACGAATAATGCGATGAACAAAGAACCAAAAAGGTGATATTAAGTGCGAAATTACCAAACGTCGCCTAACAAGCGGTTATCTGGCTCGGCTCACTGTGTTCGCCTCGACCCAAATTTGCTCCGCTACGCTCCGCAAACTTCAGATACCCGCCAGCCGTTAGGCGAAACCGCCAATGATTGATAAAAATATGGATTTTGTCATAATTCCTCTCGAGAGAAAGACTAAAAAGATAAGCTTGCAAATAGAGGTGATCCAAAATGTTAGATCAAGAAAATATATTTAAGGAAGTGATAGTAAAGATTCAGGATAACGGTAAATTTGAAATTCTTAAAAGTTTTGCTGAATATAATGACCTTTACAACCGAACAGGATAGTGTGGCTTTTAAAAGAAAAAGCAGATAATCCGAAAATGGAAAAAGCTGAAAAGATAAATAAAGAGATATTAACT
>JBGOYM010000131.1:0-6330 GCA_041479675.1 Candidatus Methanoperedens sp. | reverse complement strand
TGAAACAGCAGCAAAGCTTGAAGGTCCGACAAGGGCTTTTCTTAACGGGTCAGCCAGTGCATCAGCGCCCCACTGTGCCATCCTTTCTGCGAAGTCACCTGCATCGAACCCGTTGCATTTTATCAAAGACTGAGCAAGGAGTATCATCTGTTCCGTGTCATCAGTGTATTGCCCTGCGCGAAGTTTTTCTCCGGGGCATCCATTGGGGGCTTTGCCATAATCTTTAACATAACCATTGCTCAGAATGTCTTTCCTGCTTAGACCTTCGTTCTGCTTGCCAATGGCATCACCTATAGCTGCACCCAACATACAGCCTGTGTACCTGCCCCAAAGTTTCCCGGAATGCGTCATTAAAAAAATGGGTTAATAACCCATTTAGAGCATATCTAGATCATATCCTTAAGGTGGAACTTGAACGGCCCCAGCGTGCCGCCGTAGTTCCCCGCTGTTATCTTCTTAACGCCCGGGATTGACACAGCCGCATGAATACCAATTTTCATTGACCTGCTGATATCCTCGACGCTTAGCCCATTGATCACTATCTCAAAAATAGCTTTAACGTCCGCAGGCACTAACGTATCCTTGATCTTTGCCTTGATGGAAGGACTGAATTTCTCATTGGTGGTGGCTTTCATGAACTTGGAGTAGTTTATAGAACCCACCTTGGAGCCACTTGCAACGATACCGCCCGGGAAAGGCGTAATTGTCCCTTCCTCAAGAGCTATCGCATCAACCGCGTTCTCAGCCGCTGCAAGAGCTGCCATCTGGTTCTCTGCCATGATAAAGAAGTTCCCACCTGCGACGGCGTCCTGTGCACCAATGCTATGCTCGGCAACAAAATCTCCCTGCATCATTGGGATCTTATACGCTTTTCGCCCGCCGATATTTGTCTCAGACTCAAATCCATCACCGAAGAACTTGAGCTTGAAACCTGTATCGAACTGTTTCTCCGCTTTTGGAAGCCCGTTCCACATCGCTGCTGTGGGCGCGGTCAGGACGCATTGACCCAACCGCTTAAGCAACTGCTCTTCAAGAGACTTATAACCGAAGGTGCATATCTGAATATACGCGCCCGGTCTTCCATCAGGGGTCTCATCCCCTGTGACCACTTTCTCGATGCCTGCCTCGGCTGGGCACATAATAACAGAAGTGCCAAACCCGGTTGCCTCATGGGCTGCGACAAGTGCCCATTTCTTTGTCGCACCTGTGATCAGTACTCTTGCTATCTTTATCGGAAATGCTTCCGCAAATGTATCTTCTATCTCTACTCCATTAAGTTCCATTGTAATCCCTCACATTGATGAACCATGTACTAGCCAAAACAGGTTCAACAAGCAAAATCCAATGTTAGATTATTACTTAATATATGCTTCGAAATGTTTCGCGGGAAAAAAAAGAATACGTTTTTTTTATTTTATCATCTCGTTAATGGTACGGTATGCAAGTTCCTGCATCCTTACCGATGTCCTCCCTGGTCCTGAGAACTCGTCGTGTGCCATTATGGTCGCGATCTCTTTACCAAGCACGAAGATGGCGTGTTTATGCTCTGCTTTGCTGCGGTGCACATGTATGGGGCTTATCCCAAGGTTCTGGTACTGGGAAAATTCTCCAGCTCCATTTTCTTCAAAAAACTTCTTCATCTGCACCATCAGGGTGTGTAGCTGAATCAACTCTTCCTTGTGTATATAACCGCCTCCTAACTTTTGCTATATGTTCACTGCCAGAAATAGCAATGTAACCTTTGTCACGGCTATTCAATACTAAAACTGTTTTGCACGGAAAAATTATTCCTATGTTCCAAACTTAAAGCTTTCGATTTAATCATAATGATTCTTCATGACTAATAGGCTTTCATGGTTTAACGATAAATGATTTAACTGAAAACATCATGATAAAAAGATGTGCAAAAAGAGTTCAGAAAACTTGTTACAAAGGATGAGGCAAAGAGAATAATCAATAGACTCGGTATCCAGGCGGGTATTTCTGAGGTAAACATCCAGGATGCTTCAGGGCATATACTTACAATGGATGTTTTCTCGGAAGTGGACGTTCCCCCTTTTGACAGGGCTGCCATGGACGGTTTTGCGGTTCGTGCCTCTAACACATTTAAAGCGCGCGAGGATAACCCTATCTCTTTCAAGCTTGCGGGTTCGATACTACCGGGAGTAAATCCGGATATTCAAATAGAATATGGAGAAGCTGCTGAGATAGCAACCGGCGCGGTCATGCCTGCAGGTGCTGACTCGGTCGTGATGGTGGAATACACAAGAATGAATAAAGAGCTGCTTGTACTGCGTCCAGTTTCAGTCAATGAAAACGTGATGCATGCAGGTGCAGATATAATGGCTGGCGAGAGGCTGCTGAAGAAGGGAACGGCTCTTGGACCCAGGGAAATAGGACTGCTTGCTGCTGCAGGCAAGCAGACAGTGAAAGTAAATCGGCTTATAGTAGGCATAATCTCTACAGGGAATGAACTTGTTGAACCGGGGGATCAACTCAAGCCAGGGCAGATATACGACATCAACTCATATTCAATTGCCTCTGCTGTAAAAGAGTGCGGTGGAGAACCGGTCCACTGCGGTATAAAGATGGATGAAAGGAAAGAAATGGAAGAAGCGCTTAAGAAAGCGGCAGAACTGTGTGATATTATCCTGACATCAGGCAGTACATCGGCAGGGACGGGCGATATGATGTACAGGCTCATAGGCGAGAATGGCAACCTCCTTGCTCACGGGATAGACATCAAACCCGGGAAACCCGCAATTATCGGTAAGGTATTCGGGAAACCTGTTTTCGGTCTTCCAGGATATCCGACGTCGGCGCTTACAATTTTTAATGAATTCATCGCCCCTGTTATCAGGAAAGCCTGTGGCAGGAAGGAAGAGCGTCTTAAAATACAGGCAACTCTGGCATCACGGGTGCGCACCGGGGGACGAAGCCAGCTTGTTCCTGTGGGTATTGTAAGGGGCAGGGCTTACCCGGTAGATAAGGGGTCAGGCGCCATAACCACGTTATCCGAAGCAGACGGTTTTATCGAAATACCGTCAGAGGTTGAGATGATAGAAGAAGGAGAAGCTGTTGAAGTAACTTTGTTCGGAGAAATAGAGACCCCTGAACTACTCTTTGTGGGCAGCCACTGCCCCGGGCTGGACATACTGGCGGATACCGCAGGTCTTAACATACGGGTTATCAATACAGGTTCATCCGGTGGATTAAGCGCCATCAGGAACGGCGCAGCGGACATCGCAGGAGTACATCTCTTGGCTGATTCTGGAGAGTATAACCTGCCATTCCTTTCGAGTTTCGGTATCAAGGATGCCGTGCTTGTCAAAGGTTACCTGAGAGAGCAGGGTCTGATCGTTAGAAAGGACAGCGGTATTAAAGAATTTGAGGATATTCTCGATGTAAGGATCATCAACAGGAACACAGGTTCGGGAACACGGGTTCTTGCTGACATGAAACTTCGAGAGATAGCCGCGGAAAAAGGAGTTCCATTCGAAGAACTTACTAAAAATATAAATGGTTATGACACTGAGGCAAAAACGCACAGTGCCGTCTCAGCGGCTGTAAAACTGGGGAAGGCTGACGCAGGGATCGGTATCCGTACTGTGGCCGAATTGAACGGTCTTGAGTTCATCAAAATAGCGGATGAGGAGTATGATTTTGTAATCCCTCTGAAACTCATGGAAAGCCGTGAGATAAGTATTTTCCTGAAAGCGCTGCGCAAAAAGGAATTTGCTGGAAAACTACATCGAGGATTGCGCACTTATGAGAGAACGGGCGAGATCATCAGACCATAGATATCAGGCATACCTTCCTCTGGATTCGATTTCCTTTACCCTTTTTATCACTTCATCAGCGCCGGGCAATGTCCTTGAGTATCCTTTCTTAAAAGCTTCAATAAGTTCTTCATGGCCCTCATGCGTGCTCTCAAAGGTCTGGAAAAGCACATGAATATCCACGCCTCTTGCTTCCAGCGTCCTGTCGATGTAAGCTAGCCCGAAGTCTATAAGGAATAACTTCCCGCCCATGAAAATGATGTTAGACGTGGTAAGGTCGCCGTGTACAAGATCGCATGAGTGAAGTTTTCCGACAATTTCGCCTGCTTGTTCTGAGAGCGCTGGAGTTATAACATTTTTCAGTAAGTCTCCGTCTATATATTCCATCTTTATCTCAAAATCTGTGACGTCCTTTATGATTGGCGTGGGAACACCACATCTTCGCGCCTCACTGATCAGTCTTGCCTCTGTCCGTGTCCTCTCGCGTCTTAAGGTCTCGTCGATCTCTTTAAGCCTGTACCGCTTATTAACTCTTGTCTTGATTATCGTGTTTCCGTAAAGAGCTATCACAGCCTCTGCGCCGCTTGCGATTATCTCCATTTCACCACCACCTCGTCAGGTCTGAAATCAGGATCGACCCTTGAATCGAGAACTTGTGTCCTGTACCCTGCTTTAAACATCAAAAGCCCCAGGTACGCTATCATGGCTCCGTTGTCGCCCATGAACCGCTTCTCAGGTACATAGAACTCGATGCCTCTGTCCTCGCACATCATTCCCAGCATCTCCCGAAGTCGCATATTTGCGCCAACGCCGCCTGCAAGAAGCACTTCTTTTTTCCCTGTATGCGCCGCAGCCCGCTCGGTCACTTCCACAAGCATTGCAAAAGCGGTTTCCTGGAAAGAGTGGCACACATCGGGAAGCGCGTGTTTTTTATGAGCCTCCTGCGCTGCGGTTGCAAGACCAGAAAAAGAAAAATCCATGCCTTTTACCGTATAGGGAAGCGGGATATAATATGATGCCTGTTTTGCAAGTTCTTCGATCTTCGGACCTCCGGGATGCGGCAGCCCAACCGACCTTGTGAACTTGTCAAGCGCGTTTCCTATGCCTATGTCAAGTGTTTCACCGAAGACACGGTAATATCCTGCCCTGTATGCCAGCACCTGGGAATTCGCCCCGCTCACATAAAGCGTGACAGGGTCATGAGCCGGGGTCTTCCACCTTCCCACTTCGATATGGGCTATGCAATGGTTCACACCTATAAGGGGAACATCCAGCGTCAGCGCAAGCGCCCTGGCAGCGGTCGCTACGGTCCTCAGGCACGGTCCAAGACCAGGGCCCTGCGAGAAAGCAACGGCATCAATTTTCTTCCCGCCTTTTTTTAGGGTTTCCCTTACAACTTCACTAATATGGCTGGCATGATGCTGCGCAGCCTCGCGCGGGTGGATGCCACCTGATGCAGGTCTGTAGGTGGCTGTGGTCTCAGCTAACACGTCATTTTCTTCAACGATGGCTGCGCTCAGGTTCCATGCTGTTCCTTCAAGACCGAATATCATAGTCATGGGTAGGACACAGAACGGATTTGAGTGCATTAATACTTTTGTGAATTAGGGATTGTATAGCAGGATTCATAAATTTTAATTCACATCATATTTTCTTGATACGAAACATTTAATCTGCGTTCATCGGCGTCATGCCCGCCGCAATGCATAGACACGTATGCCCCGGTGGGCATACGTGGATGCGCCCTCCAGAGGCGCGACTCTGGGCGCTTTTATCTGCGGTTCCGTTTTTTCAGACCCCCTAAAAACCAACAACTGTCCTCACCTCAAATCCATTCGCAGATTAACGTTTTTCAATGCCGACACATGATTAATAAAAAAGGAAAAAAGAACACAAAGGATTCTGACTTTAACATGAAATCAGGTGACCATGTCTTTTGAGATTTATTTAAACCGCAGATGAACGCAGATGAACGCAGATGAACGCAGATAAACGCAGATTTACTGCATTGTATTTACGTTCATCTATGGTTATAATTTTATCGATTGTTATGCAGAGAACTATAAATTGAGTTATGACACATTCTGACGTATACCCTCAAGGATTTCGATCCCGACCAGCCATGGTATAACCCGCAGCACAGCGCAGCATCAAACCTGGCAACGGGGCGCACCGGACGGGACGCCGGGACGCTTTCGAAGGTTTACGAAGACAGGAAGGCCCAACGACTTTTCATATGAGCAGCGGTTGCAGCTAATGCAGAGAGACAACTGGGCCAGCGCGCAGTCAGGGATATCGGGTGAGTTTGAGCAGCTTCAGAGCGGGCATTTCTATCCGGCAGAACTCGGCGGAGCGCCCCTGCCGTGGAACTATAGTCATCAGCTAAACTTATGGTAAATAAGTATTTAATATAAAATATATAATATGCTTCATAGATAATGAATAGAAAATATGGCTTTTCGCATCGTCCAGGCAATTTCTAAACAACGAACTAAAACGAACTGGGACGAACTCATATTACCCAGAGTTCGTTTCGAGTTCGTCCCAGTTC
>JBGOYM010000130.1:0-6332 GCA_041479675.1 Candidatus Methanoperedens sp. | reverse complement strand
TTCTTGTTGAAGAGCTTGCCAGTGAATTCGGAAGCGAGCGGATCATTGTGGCGCTTGATTCAAAGAACGGCATGGTAACAACGCATGGATGGGTAAAGCAGTCAGATTTCACTGCAGTAGAACTTGGAAAGAAATTCGAAAAACTCGGCGCCGGAAGCATCCTTTTTACGGATATCAATACAGAAGGGCTTCTGAAAGGTGTGAATCCTGAACCAACAAGGGAACTTGCATATGCACTGAATATACCTGTAATAGCATCGGGCGGCATCACTACTCTAAAGGATATAGAAGCCATCAGGAAAACAGGAGCATCCGGAATAGTAGTGGGCGCTGCTCTCTATGTAGGTAATTTCACACTGAAAGATGCGCTGGAACTGGAAGAAATTTAACGACACTTTGCAGGTTTTGCAATCCCTATGTATTTTCCCTCAAACCTGATCAGACTGCGCTATGGTTATCAGCCTCTTCTCACCATCAATAGCATGAATTATCTCAACTACCTTATCAGGGACAAAATGCTCCCATCTATCCCCCACCAGCATCCTTCTTCTTATCTCGGTTCCTGAATAATTGCCCCGCTGGAAAAGAGGTGATTGTTTGACCTCAATTCCGGCTTCGCTGAGAAGCTCGATCACAAGGGGATTATTTGTATAGGCGATCTCAAAAGGCGGCACCATGGATTTCACATGCGCCACCCAGAGCGAATTTCGCTGGATATCCTCTATGGGTATTACATAGTGCTTTATCCCTATCTCTTCGAGCGCGCTTGAAACCATGAGCACGCGTTCACCCGCAGTAAAAGGATTCTCTATCTCATGGCTCTTCTGGGCGCTCCCGATACCTATTATTATCTCGTCGACTTCTCCGGCTATCTCTTTTAATACCTGGTGATGTCCTAGATGGTATGGCTGGAATCGCCCCAGATAAAGTCCCCGGCGCACATTACTCTTTTGGCTTTGCTGGTTTTTCAGTCTTTTCACCTTTCTCAACTATTTCCACTTCTGGAGGAGGTATCTTCTCGATCCTCTCTTTGCCCCACGGTCTTATGGGAGTATCACGGCTCCAGATCTCTTTCAGGAAAGCGCGCCAGTCCCATTTATTATTCTTGTGTTTCATGCCGGTGAGCTTCTTGATCATTTCCATGTTTATGGGCTTGTCCGAGTAATCAAGGTCTTTGACCTTGTTGAGGAGTTTTTCTCCTTTTTCAGTCCTGACGAAAATGGTGCTCCATCCGTCGTCTGAACCCACTGACCCGACCGATATATCTGCGAAATAAGATGTATAGTCCTGACAATAATGGCACGCTTTCCGTGCCATTGAAGCCACGTCTTTTATTGGCACTTCTTTTGTTTCCTTTGTTGTGTTAACCACAAATTTCCCTTTATGGAAGTTCATCTTCACAGCGTCCCTTATATCCACACCCATGACTTTGGGTATAACTTCAGAGGACATGATCTCCTCTGAGAAGCTTTCCATGCAGATTAGACCTATTATCAGTTCTATTTTGTCGAAATTTTCTCTGAAAAGATGAGCGCCGTGCACCTGGCATGGCACCCCTACCAGAGCCACTTTTTTGTATTTTTTAAGAACATTGTTGATGGGTTCAATAAAAGTTCTCTCCTCATCGCGCATATGCCCGTCATGTGATATGAGCGGCGTCTCAGCAGAATCGATATACGCGCGATGTATATCTCTCATAGTTGCCACGACAGGCTGATATGTGTATTTTGTTCCGGCTGCTTTATCAACATCTTCCGGACTTGTGAACACCGCTATTCTTGTGGACCATCTGTCGTTCCTGACAATCCCTATGGCGCAATCTATCTCCCCCTGCTCGAGCAGGGACTTGAGGATTTGCGATACTGCAGCGCCATCCTGACCCTTGAGCGTCCTGCTCTTCCCCGCCTTCATGTACCTTATGTTGTTAAATTCGTCGGTAGGGAAGCCGTCGAGTATTGGGCAAACGCGTTCGCATGCATAGCAGTTTACACATGGATTGGTGTCTGCCTTAAGGGGATTAACTCCCTGGAAAGCAGATTCGGTCTTGAGCTCCATTTTCCTGTAGTTCCCCTTATCCTTGGAAACGTCAACGATATCCCGCTGCACGACAGGAGCGTTCATCGGGCATATAGCCTCGCAGGTGCCGCAGGAGCAGCAGTAGTTGTACTGAACCACGTCTGCGACTTTCGGAAGCCCCACATTGGGGGCACTCATGCTGCCCAGTCTGTTGAGCACATTGGATTGATCCGATTTAGGGATACCCCTGGATATAGTGGGACTTTCCGATTGCGTTATCACTTTATTTTCCTCCGATTATTTCTTTGCCTATCAGCTTGATAGCTGTTTCTTTATCCGGACCTATCGGTGAGCCTGCAACTATCTGCGTGACGCCTATCTTCTTTAGAGCTTCCACTTTTGCCTTGCAGTCAGCCGGTGTTCCGCATATCGAGAACGCATTTATCATAGCGTCTGTGACAAGGTTATTCAACCCTGGGAAGTCGCCCTTGGCAATAGCGTCACCTATGTTCTTCTTTGCGCTAAGGTCGATACCGTGCCTCTGGAGAACTGTATCCGGAGAGCCAGCAACGATGAACGCAACGACTACCTTTGCTGCGCCCTTGGCTTTCTCTGCATCCTTGTGGATGGAGAAACACGCATAAGCGCCAACGTCCACGCTCTTCGGGTCTCTGCCGGCGGCTTTTGCGCCAAGTGCTATCTGCTTTATCGCGAACTCGAAGTCCTTTGGATGGGATGCATTGATCAGAACGCCATCAGCTATCTTGCCTGCAAGCTCAAGCATCTTTGGTCCCTGCGCTCCCATGTAAATAGGTATGTTGCCTGTCTTGAATGCCAATTTTGCGCCGCCGATCTTTACGCGCTTTCCATCCTGTGAGACCTTCTTGCCTCCAAAGAACCCCCGCAGAGCAGTTATGCTCTCGTTGATGGTGGTCATGGGCTCGGTCCATTCGATACCCATTGCATCGAAAGTGGCTTTATCGCCGGGACCGATACCAAGAATAGCGCGTCCTCCGGATATTTCGTTAATGGCGCCGATACTCTGGGCTGTGATCGCGATGTTCCTTGTATAAGGATTCGTCACTCCTGTCCCGAGTTTTATCCTGTTTGTGCTCATTGCCAGTACTGCGAGCGTGGTGTACACGTCTCTGTTGTTATAGTGGTCTGTTATCCATACATTATCGAACCCGTTTTCTTCAGCGAGCTTTGTATAGTGGGCAAGCTTCAGAACAGGGTCGGCTGGTACAAATTCGATACCGAACATTATTTATCCTCCAATTTAAAAGTCAAAGGTTCTTTCATATTTAAAAGCATATTGGTTTTGTTCTGCGAAATATCATGAATACTGACTTGCCATCATCAATGACATTCGTATCTGCTCATTTGCATCCCTGTTCACAATATCCTCATGCCCTGGATACATGACACTCACATCAAGAAGCATTAGCTTTCTTATGGACTCGACTAGTTTCGTTGCATTCCCGCCTGCAAGGTCGGTACGCCCGAAGCTTCCATCAGGGAAAACCGTGTCCCCTGAGAAAAGTGCCTTTGCACGCGCGCTGTATAAGCATATACCGCCAGGAGTGTGCCCGGGCGTGTGTATCACCTCAAGTTCTCCAAAGGTTTCGCCGCCAGAGAGAAGGATATCAGGAACAATGGAAGGCGCTTTCATACCGAAAAGAAGAGATGCGCTTCCCCGCGCATTGTTAAGAAGTGACACATCATCCCTGTGAATTGCAATTTTTGCCCCGAAGGCAGCCGCGACCTGTGCCGCCCCACCTGAATGGTCGTAATGGCAATGAGTGAGTACGATGGTCTCCAGTTCTCCTGGTTCTATGATATTTTCAAGCTGGGAGATTATCGCGTGCGCGTCCATGCCAACGTCCACAAGTATGCGTCCATCAACCAGGTACGCATTGGCATCATATGGGGAATTCTGCAATTTTATTACCTGCATAAAAGCCCATATAACGCATTATCATTTAAAAAATGGCAACATGATGAAAATATTTATTAGTAAGGAGAGCCTATTATATAATGGGGCAATCGGCATCGCATCCATCCCCTCCGATGTTTCCGAGAAGCCCCCTTTCATTTTACTGCAAAAGGAATTTCGAATTTATCTTACTTTTGTTCCTTCCCTGACCTTCTTCTCAGGCTGCAACAGCACAGCCCCCTCCACATCCCCTGCGAGCACCATCCCTTTTGACTCCACGCCGAACAGTTTCGCAGGCTTCATATTAGCCATCACAACTACCTGCCTCCCTACAAGCTCAGCCGGATTGTGGGAGTTCGCGATCCCTGCAACTATCTGCCGCTTTTCCCCGATATCCACCTCAAGCTTCAATAATTTATCAGAGCCCTTAATATTTTCAGCAGAAAGCACCGTGCCGATCCTTATATCAAGTTTCTGGAACTCTTCATAAGTAATTTCAGTCTTTTCTTCCTTGACTTCTTCCGCGTGCTTTTTCTCTTTCGACATTGCAATCTTGATCCTCTTATCAAGGATCGCTTCCATTTCCTTGATCTTCTTATCCTCAATCTTTGTGAACAATATCGTTGGTGCCTCGAGGTCGAGTTCATGTATTTCAGAGAGTGCATATTCAAATTTCAAGATATGAACATCTCCGGAGAAATTAAATTGCTTCCAAGCTTGTTCCATGTTTCCTGGAAGTATCGGCTCAAATAGTAATATGAGTGCTTTCGCTATCTGAAGACAGTTCTTTACTACATGCCCACAAGCTTCTTTATCTTTTTTAATCAACTGCCATGGTTCAAGCGATTGAAAATATGCATTTCCGTACTGGGCAAGTTCCATCATAGCGTCTGTCGCTTTTTTGAATTCGTATTCATCAAAAGCTGAGATTACCGTGCTGATTGTCGCTTCTATTTTATCAAAAATTTCTTTATCGACTTTGCCTCCAGGTATCGCCCCGAAGTTCTTGTGGGCAAAATGCAGCGTCCGGTGAAGGAAGTTACCCAGCGCCCCTACAAGCTCGTTATTGACCTTATCCTGGAAGACCTTCCATGAGAAATTCAGTTCCTTTGTATGAGAGGTGTAATTCGCAATGTAGTACCGTAAGAGGTCAGGATGTAATCCGTGGTCAAGGTAATCTTCATCCACCCACACCACATACCCCCGGCTCTTTGAGAACTTCTTGCCATCAATTTTCAACATACCCGAAGCGACGACAGCCCATGGCTGCGTGTAGCCCGCACCTTTTAGCATGGCAGGCCAGAAGATACAGTGGTGGTAGGTAATATCCTCTCCGATGAAATGAATTATACGCGATTCTCTTCTCCAGTACTTTTCCCATTCCTCACCAGTGTTGTTCGCCCACTCTTCCGTGAACGATATGTAACCTATGGGAGCATCAACCCAGACATACACGACAAGATCATCATGACCTGGGAACCGCACCCCCCATTCAAGGTTCCTTGTGATGCACCAGTCTTTCAATTCCTTTGCCCATTCTTTCGCATAGTTAATGGCGTTGGACGTGCCGCCAAGGGTTTTCAGGTATTCCGTGAGGAAACCGCCAAACGATGAAAGTTTGAAAAAGAAATGTTCCTGCTCCCTGTACTGTGCCGGGTTGCCGCATATCCTGCATTTTGCGTTCTTTATCTCTCCAGGCTCAAGATGCTTTCCGCATCCCTGGTCGCACTCATCTCCGCGCGCAAGTTTTCCGCAAAAGGGGCATGTACCTTCCACGAACCTGTCTGGAAGGAATCGCTCGTCATGGGGGCAGTATGCCAGCCTTATAACTTTGGGATACACGTATCCGTTATCGATAAGTGCTTCAACGATGCTGTTCGTTCGTGCATGGTTGGTAGGAGAATCCGTGTTCCCGAAGAAGCTGAAATCAATTTCCATTCTTTTGAAGATGTTCTCAAAATGATCATGATATTTATTGACGAGTTCAGTGGGTGTGATCTTGAGTTCTTCTGCATTCACCACAATGGGGGTGCCGTGAGCGTCCGAACCGCATACGAACGCAGCTCTTTGCCCCTGTTTCCTGAGGGCTCGGACAAAGATGTCAGCTGGTATGTATGTACGCAGGTGCCCGATGTGGCATTTACCATTGGCGTATGGGAGACCGCAGGTTATGAGTACGGGTTCATTGGATGGAAAATTGGACATGGGATTCTAACATGGAAGTTCAGATATAAAATACATTTCTCAGATTTCATATTGATTTTAGGACAACATAGAGTTTATATATGAACATGTTGTATTATGTTCTGTCAGTTAGCTAATTAGTAACTTATAGATTTTGGAATTGACCATCTGTTATTACTTTTTTAGGCAGATTGAA
>JBGOYM010000129.1:0-6357 GCA_041479675.1 Candidatus Methanoperedens sp. | reverse complement strand
AGTCCGGCATGGCGACGGGCTCCAGCGGAAAACTGGAAAGACCCCGGAAAGACCCCGGAATTAATTCCGGGGAATTCTGAGGTATAGCTCCGGTGTGTTATGATGAGCAACGGGTCAACTGAGCGAACCGGACGCGGTAAGCAGTGAGGAACCGTTGGAGCACTGAACGTGCTGCTCAAAGATTCAATCGCCAAAAACCTGGCGTTTTCGGAGAGACCCGTCGATCGTGAGTTCAAATCTCACCAGCCCCATACAACAACCACACATCAACTATCCTGAACGATTTCATCCATCTCTATATTCTCGATTCCCCTCTCCCCCAGCGCACTCTCAAACTCCTGCGGCGTAAGGACAGGCACATGGAACCTTTCAGCATCGTCTATCGTGATCCTCGGGCAGGCAGTGTTCACATAAGCGTCAACCTGGAATGCCAGCAACTGCTCTGGTGTAACAAGGTCCATCTCGATTATTAAACACTTCTTCCCGTGCTTTTCTGCCAGCGTTTTGAGCCGCATGGCAAGCTCCATCCTGTTCTGGCCGCTCTTTGTGGAAACAATGATCCCAAAAACATCTGCGTCCATAGCTTTTGCGATATATCCGCCGCGCTTACGCTGGAATTTTTCTGGAGCAACTTCCACCGCCTGGTTCAGATACGGGTCTGCCGCAACCACTCTTTTCCCCGTAGCGATCGCAACTCCAAGCGGATGGAAAACTCCACTTCCGATATAGAGAAGTTCCTCGCAATCGATCCGTGCCGCCGTAAAATTACATCCCAGCACCTGCCCCGGATATGCGACTCTCTCGTTCCCCCTTCCAACAACACATTCTTTCCCGTGTTCTTTTAAGACCGTGCATACTTCTTCCAGCTTATGAATGTGCTGGACTGTGGTTATCAATCCTATCCTTCCGGTTTTCAGGAGCGGGATTGCATTACTGACCGCTGGAGCCACATCTACGTTCGAGCGCGCTTCAATAAAGACCACGTTGTCGTGTTTTCCCATACCTGCATGCCCGAAATGGAACAGTACATCAACCCTGCCCGCAAGTACGGTATCGATATCGCATGCACCAAAGCAGGGGTTGCCTGAAATAATAACACTCGCCATTGTCTTTTTTTCTATCTCTTCTGCAAGACCCGGCGCCCGCCTTTTCAGCCCTTCAGGGAACTGGAGACCGACCTTTTTGCAGTTCCTGTTCTTTATGATACTAATTACGCGTTCCAGGTCAAGATCGAATTGCGGCATTACCGTTTCCTCGCTATGACATATGCCTCTTTTTTTTCAGGTTCAAGCACATCAATGATCTTAAGACCCAGGGAAGATAATTTCCTGAGGATAGGTTCACGCTCCTTTTTTTTTTGCAGTTTCAGCACCTGCATGAGCATGCCACCGCTTTTCAATGCAGGAAGCACGTTCTCAAGGGCTTTTATTGAAGATAAAGGATCTGCGGTGATATCCATGAGCAGGACATCGAATTTTTCCATCTCAAAAGTCATTGTGAACACGTCGTCTAACTCTACCGTGATATTGGGGCGCTCATACGCGATCATTCCAAGCTCGGTACGGAACTCGCGGCTGAATTCGACCCCGTGAACATGGGATGCGATCTCAGAGGCGAACAAAAGGAAACCTCCGGCGCTTGACCCGATATCAAGCACGCTGTCACCATTTTTGATAATACCCGTCGTCTCCTGGATCTCTTTGAGTTTCCAGTATCCAGCGGGTTTATCCATATCCTGCGTTACTTCAACGAGGTCACAATACGCAACATCATAAGAGGGTTTCATGATCACCGTGCCATTGACTTTCACGTGCCCCTCTGTGATAGCCCTTTTTGCACGCCCGCGGGAGCCGAGATTTCCTATCTCGACAAGGAAAGAGTCAAGTCTCATAAAGCACCTGAAGATTTGATCGCAACAGTTAATAGCATAATGACATGAAACTACAATAATTTACCCTGCTATTTTGGAAGCGTCAAGTTAATAGCAAATAAACTATATTAAAAGTATTTCTGTGCCGAGGTGGCAGAGCGGACTAACGCGGCAGGCTCGAGACCTGTTTTACCTTCTGGTAAGCAAGGGTTCAAATCCCTTCCTCGGCGCTTCTTGATCACTCTAAACGCGTTCTCTGGAATGAAAAACCATTTACCGTAGAATACGAAAGGAAATGATTCAAAACAACATACTTATAAATATATACCAGGTTATATGCTCTGCATGCCAAAGGATGCCTGCCGTCTTTATCGGGTCGGTATGAATAAGGAGATTTGAGGTGTAAAAATGCCGGGCAATCACAACGAGATCGAAAAGCGCCTGTGGTCTGCCGCAGACGAGCTTCGCGCAAATTCCAAATTGAAATCTTCGGAATACTCGGTCCCGGTTCTTGGACTGATCTTTCTTCGCTACGCTGACCACAAGTTCACCATAGCTCAGAAGGAACTGGAAGGAAAAAGTACATCCAGGCGCGCGGTGTATTGTACCTGCCTGAAGCTTCAAGATTCTCTAAGCTTCTCAACCTTCCGGAAGGTGCTGATATCGGAAAAGCCATCAACGAGGCGATGCCTTTGGAAAGATCTACGAGTATTTCCTGGGCAAGTTCGCCATGAGCGAGGGGCAGAAAGGAGGCGAGTTCTTTACACCAACCTCGATTGTTAAACTCATCGTCGAGGTCATCGAACCCTACCACGGGCGAATTTTTGACCCTGCCTGCGGCTCAGGAGGCATGTTCGTCCAGAGCGCGCGTTTCGTGGAAAACCACAAGAAAAATCCCAATGCTGAGATCAGCGTATATGGACAGGAAAAGACGGCCGAGACCGTGCGCCTGTGCAAGATGAACCTCGCTGTGCACGGTCTTTCTGGAGATATTCGCGAGGGCAACTCCTACTATGAGGACATCCACAAGAGCGTCGGAAAATTCGATTTCGTGATGGCAAACTCTGCCAGCGATGCCCGCGGAAGCGAGCAGGATATTCGAAAGTCACTTATCGAAAATGGCGCTGTTGATGTGATGGTTGCAGTGGGCTCAAACTTTTTCTACACGGTCACGCTGCCCTGCACACTCTGGTTCCTTGATGCAAGGCATATCTTTCATCAAGTTGACCGCGCGCATCGCGATTTCGCGCCTGACCAGATTGAGTTCCTTGCAAATATCGTGAGGCTCTACCGGGGCGAGCAGCCTGAGACAACCAACAGCAGCGCGCCGATGTTGAAAGAAAAGTTCCCTGATGGAAAGTATGTCGATGTGGCTGGCATGTGCAGGGTGGCTGCACTTTCTGAGATCGAGGCGCAGGGCTGGAGCCTTAACCCGGGACGCTATGTGGGAGTGGCAGAGCGCGAGGCGGATGATTTTGATTTCAGGGAGCGCCTTGAGGAACTGAATGAGGAGCTTGAGACGCTCAATGTTGAGGCGCGGGAGCTGGAAGGGCGAATTGCTGAGAATGTAGACAAACTGCTGGAAGCCTGATGAAAGATTCGGATATCAATCATAATGATTAAGTTCCGATAGTTATAAATAATTCGGATATAGATCATAATTATTATGTTCCGAAAATTTATCAATCGCGATGAAGAGAGCGCATACCTGGATCGCGAATATCGGTCAGATAAGTTCTCCTTAACGGTAATCTATGGCAGGCGCCGTGTAGGCAAAACCGAACTGATCGGCAATTTTTTGAAAGATAAGCCTAACATCTACTTTCTGGCGGACAAGAGGGGTACAAGATCGAACCTTTACAGGTTCAGGAAAAAAGCGGCAGAGTTCTTAAAGGATTATGAGCCAAACCTGGAGACATTTGACGATGTCTTTGAATATATAAATACAAAATGGAGCAGCGGAAAAAAACTGGTGATAGTGATCGATGAATTCTCATATCTTGCACAAATGGATGAGTCGATCCCTTCAGTATTCCAGTTGATCGTTGATGAGATATTGAAAAACAGTGCATTCCATCTAATCCTGTGCGGTTCATCGATATCGATGATGGAGAAAAGCACGCTGGCGCATTCAAGCCCGCTGTACGGAAGGAGAACAGGTCAGATAGAGGTAAAACCAATGCTGTTTCGAAATGTTGGGGAGTTCTTTCCTGGAATGTCCCGCGATGAGATCGTGAACATTTACGACGCAACCGGAGGCGTTCCTTTTTACCTTTTGTTCTTTAACCCGGAATATTCATTTTATGAGAATTTAAGCAGCACTTTTTTTTCAAAAGAAGCTGTATTGTATGCAGAGGGAGAGTCTTTACTGCGCGAAGAACTGAAAGAGCCCGCAACTTTTATGAATATCCTTCTTGCCATATCAAAGGGCGCTACAAGACCGGGTGAGATCGCCTCCAGATCGTATCTTGAAGCAAAAGACCTGCCGTATTACCTGGATACGATAATTAAACTGGGATTTGTGAGAAAAGAACACCCCGTGCTTGAGAAACCAACAACCAAAAAGACCATTTACCGAATTGAAGATAACTTTTTGCGCTTCTGGTTCCGTTTCGTTCTTTCTCACAGGGATGAACTTGAACAGGGAAATAAAGAATCTGCTATAAGGGATGTAGAAAAAAGCTACGATGCTTTTCTTGGAGAAACATTCGAGCAGATGGCAAAGGAAATGCTGATATATTTTAACTCCAGAGGAGAACTTCCATTCAGATTCCAGAAGCTGGGCAGGCAATGGGGCAAGATCCCGATGGCTCCGAAGGGACAGAACGAGTACGAGATAGATATTGTGGCAGTGAATGATGACACAAAGGAGATCCTTTTCTGTGAGTGCAAATGGGAGGGCAGCGAGGTAGATATTGATGTTTATCGCAAACTTGTGGAGAAAGCTGGTTATGTTAAGTGGCATCACGATAGGAAGGAATATTTTGTGCTAATCAGCAGGTCGGGATTTACGGATAGGATGAAAAAGGAGGCGCAAACGAAGGGAGTGCTGTTATTGACCCTGGAGGATTATATGCCGCATCGAAAGATAAAGGATTGAGTTAAAGTTTATAGATTGTAAACAAAAAGTTTATGGTCTGTAAACTCATATCATCTAATTATGCTGACCGAGCTTTTTAAAACAAAAGAACGAGTTAGAATCATTTCGTATATATTGTATCATAAAAGTCTTACAGTTAACCAGGTTTCAAATGAAACAGGAATTACAAAAGGTCTTGTCTCCCGATACCTTAAATACGTACACGGAGTTGGACTTTTTACAAAAACGAAAAACTCATACCAACCGATCGATTGCGCTCATACAAGAGCCATCAAATTGCTTTTGAACCTTAATAAAATCAATATAAATTCACTGGATATAAGCTGGACAACAGGCATTGGTATTTTTGGAAGCTGGGCGCAGGGGACAAATACCTATGAGAGCGACCTTGATATATGGGTTAAAGTAGATGCTTATCCAGCCGAATATCAGCTGGCGCGTTTGCAGAGAGATATAAGTGCAATGGCTGGCTTGGAAGTCAATATGCTTGTTCTTACGCCTGAAAAAATGAAATTGATCAAAATGGCAGACCAGCCGTTCTATAACTCGCTGCTGCGAACATCTATTGTGCTGAAGGGTGGTTCGATTGAATAATATAGAGGATTGTTTCAGGCAGGGTCTATTGCGAAGAGTAGAGCCTTCTTTAACCAAAAGCAAGGAGTCGATTGCCGAGGCAAGGGAATGGCTGTCCGAAGCAAGGAAAAATATGGCTGCTGATGCGTATAAATCAGCCATTTCATCGTTATATCTTGCGATCTTTCATTCTGCGAGGGCTGTGCTTTTCAGGGACGGCGTGAGGGAGAAGAGCCATTACTGTGTGGGTGTTTATCTTGGGAAATATGTTGAGCAGGGTGTTTTGGAGGAGGACTGGGTTTTGATATTCGACAGGATGAGAAGCGTACGACATACTGATCAGTACTCGTTCCAGGTGCATCCTTCAAAGGAAGAAGTGGAGTCAGGGATCGATATCGCCGGGAAGTTCGTGAATAGGATGGAAAAGTTGCTGAATGAGACAGGGGTAGCAGAAGGATGAAAGCTGAGTTTATTTCTGATTTGAACGAATTGATCCACCGCAAAGTCGGCTATGGACGGTTATCCATAGATGGCGATGAAAAGTCTTTCATACCAGAGAATAAGTGAATTCCTGAAAGTAATAGGTGAAGAACACCTCCAAAGGGAATATTTTAAGAATCACATATCCCTGCTCGCTAAAACAAATGAAGGCATCATAATTGATGCAACTTCTATGCCAAATCAAATCCATTTTCCATTCAACACATGGGGATATAATGATGGCGGAATAGACAAACAGATCAGACTTCTATTTGTGATTGATAAAAAGAGTTCTCTGCCACTTTATTTCAGATATCTCCCTGGAAACATCGTT
>JBGOYM010000128.1:0-6378 GCA_041479675.1 Candidatus Methanoperedens sp. | reverse complement strand
GGGTTGCTTTCACGTATTTTTCAGCAAGCTCGAACGCATCCTCAAGCAACGACTCGCGAAGGGTTGCTGAATTGTGTCCGCATACAGTATATTCAGGTATCACCTGCCGCTCGTTCAGCGTTATCTGCTGCGGCGCGGGAAGACGCACATGCCCATCAAGGCTCGTCTCGAACCTCCAGTCTATGCCGAGCAGTTCAATTTTACTCATCTTTTCCTCAAGGGGTGAGTAGAACATATCAAGGTTAAAAA
Source organism: Candidatus Methanoperedens sp. (assembly GCA_041479675.1). GTDB lineage: Archaea > Halobacteriota > Methanosarcinia > Methanosarcinales > Methanoperedenaceae > Methanoperedens. The sequence continues at coordinate 6,129 of JBGOYM010000128.1, read as the reverse complement.
CAGGTCCAATTATATATCTCTCGATCCTGGCTTCAACAAGTGCTTCCGGGGATATCACGCCCTGCTTCAGGAGCGCGCCGGATTTCTGTTCAAATTCCTCATACGAGGCTGCGGTAAAGAAACCCCGTTCAAGCTTCTTCACGGCATGGGGAAGCTTGACCATCACAAGGCTGTCTATATCCTCTGGCTTTTTTATCTTTTCCGGAAACGGCAACCCAGCTTTTTCAAGAAGCCAATAATAGTCCTTCTCGATGCCCCGTTCCTCGCTGCGAAGCAGGTTGCGACTTGCGAACATCGGGACTTTGAACTTTTCTTCCACATCGTCTATCGAGCAGTAGGATGTGAAAGAACGGTTCGGGATAAAAATCGTGTTTCTATCTCTGAGTTTTTGCTGGTTCTCGATCTTAAGTATCTCATTGAATTTATTATACACATCTGCGGTATCCACTATCCCGCGGATAAGCTTCCCATCCTCCCTCTGTGCCTTAAAATATTCTGTATATGTCTTCTCGCGTCCCTTCTGGCACACCGCATGCGTCCTGAATCCTTCTTCCACGGCGCCATCACACACATCAAGCGCAGAGTGTGATGCCAGTACGCCGATGGTTGTTTCTTTCAGGTCATAGCCGGATAAAATTTCGGTTATCTCCATCCTCTCGATCATGATCACTTGTTGGTCATACAGGTCTATGAATGTTGCGATTTTGAAAAAATAAGCCAAGGTCCGGAGTCGAACCGGATTGGAATCGCTCTGCAGGCGATTGCGTAGCCGTTCCGCCACCTTGGCGCGAGAGGCTACATACACATGATAGATAATAAGGTTTTTGTAATGGACAGTCTAAAAATGTTTTTATGTTTATCTGATTGTCTAAAAGTATTCTTTTGCAGCACAAGCCATCTGATTTGCACCTGCTTCCTCTGGCAAAATGACCTTATCAGCACCCAGTTTCAGGAATCTTTTTACACTCTCTGGTCTGCTTGCCCTTAAGATAAGATGCATCTTCGGATTCATTTCCTTTGCTTCAATGATAACATACAGGTTATCGGCATCATTGGATAAACATGAGATCAGAACCTTTCCTCGTGAGGTTCCTGCCATATCAAGGGTCTCAGTGTATGTAGCATCTCCAACGACATGAAGAAGGTTATTTCTTGCAAGGATCTCAACAGCAGCAGTATCTTTCTCTATCACCACAAATGGAATTTTCTCTTTGATAAGATTGGAAACTATGTTTTTACCCACTTTCCCGTATCCGCACACTATAACATGATCTTTCATCTGATTTATTTTTTCCTGCATTTTACTCACGCCCAGGATTGTTTTCAACTGACCTTCTACAGAAAATGCCATTGCAGCGGTAAAGGTGTATAAAGCTACTGAGACTCCGGAGATTATAATGATTATGCTAAATATCCTGCCCCCCATAGTGTGTGGTATAACATCCCCGTATCCAATAGTTGTCACTGTGACAATTGTCCAGTAGAGCGAAGTGATGGAATCAACTCCTTCAAGGATTTGAAAACCAGCAGTCCCGACCAAAACGATCAGAATCAAGAGAACAATTGATATCTTTAAGTTGGCAGGTATCTCCCTGGGCAGCCTGAGATAATACATGTGAGACTGTAGGGATATTCTGATATTTATGAATTTCTTATTTCATTATATATTGAATTCAATGAAGCTTTGGTTTGCGCCAATTCGAAACCTCCAGATAATCTATATTTATGGCTGTACTTTGCTTAAACCTAACTTTTTATTTCAATAGATGCGATTTATATTACTCTCATAAATAATATGGCGCCGAGGAGGAGATTTGAACTCCTGCTGTGCGTAGCACAACTGGTTTTCAAGACCAGCGCCGTGGGCCGCTTGGCTACCTCGGCTCGTATTTCCTGCGAAATGGTCGGCATTGCTTATTAATATTGCCTACATGAAAACATTTAAAAACCATTATAATAATTGATGGACACTCATAGTTTATCAACCAGAGGTAAAAAAATGACAAGTTTATTATTGGTCTTATCAAAAGACCCATATACCACAGAAACGCCCGACCTTGTACTTGATATCGGGCAGAACGCAAAAGAAAAAGGAAACGAAGTTGCTCTATATTTGATCGAGGACGGCGTGACTGCAGCAAGGAACGGAGAGTTCGGTAAAAAACTCACAGCAGCGCACCAGAAAGGCATAAAGATATATGCTGATGATAAAGCCGTGCTTTCACGGTCGCTTACAGGCAAAATGGTAGGCGGCGTTGAAATAAAAGAAATAGGCACACTTCTTGATTTCATAATGGACGACTATGACAGAGTAGCATGGTTTTAGGTGATAACATGACAGGAAAACAGCTTACAATAGTATCAATAAACGGTCCTTACAGGGACGAAGGGGTGTTCACAATGATGAGGTTGGCTCACGCTGCAAAGGAAAAGGGCATTACAGTGAATTTCTTTAACTATCTGGACGCTACTGTGATCGCGCACAGGGACCAGGCACCAAAGGAGTTCCCCCCCATAGAGACCATTTTCGGGACTATCGTTAAAAAAGGTATAAAGAAGCCAAAAGCTGATGCTATCGCCTGTATAAAATGCACAGATGCCCGCGGCGTTACAAAGCAGCAGACAGAAGGAGTCATAATCGGCGGGTTATATGACCTTGGCGAGTGGACAGCAGAATCGGATAAGACCATACTCTTAGGGTAAGACCATGAGCAAAAAAGTAAATATCATCATAACACAGCCTCCTTACGGAAAAGAGGACTCGTTCTCAGCCATACCGATGGGAGCATCCCAGGTCGCGGCAGGAAATGAAGCATCCATAATATTCGTTAGCGGCGGCGTACATTCCATAGTCAAGGGACAGAAGACCGGATACGGCGACCTTGCGGTCTGGTTCAAGGATGTAGCGTCGGTGGAAGCAGAAATAACCAAGAACCTCGAAACGGTCAGCTTCTTTGCACTTGATAGCGACATAGAAAAACGCAGCATAAGCGATAGCGAGATCATCACAGGGATAAAGAAACTCTCGCTTGACGAACTGACTGAAAAAATTCTCGAAGCTGATGTAAACCTGGTATTCTGATGGCAGAGATAATACCTGACGAGAGGCTGGACGTACGGGGCGAATGCTGCCCGTACCCTCTTATCCTGACAAAGAAAAAAGTTGAGTCGCTAGAAAGCGGCGAGATACTTGAAATAACAGCAGATGACCCTGTGGCTCCGCAAAATATCGATGCATGGGCGAAAAAGTCAGGCAATAAGCTCCTTTCGGTCAGGCAGGAAGGGAATATTTTCATAATCCTTGTCCAGAGAACTTAAGCCCTACCCGTAGATTCACCCAGCACCACCCCGGTCGCGATAAGATGCGCCAGGCGAAGCGGCTCAGGAATGTTGCCGTGCGTTGAGGTCATACGGACGATCTGGATCGCACTCTCTTTTTCGATGCCGCATAACTGGATGAACACAGGTTTTTCCCCATCTATTCTGTATATCCTGCCCGCGCGCTGGATGATCTCCCCTCGCTCCTCTTTTTCCGGGAGATGATCAAGAGCCTGTTTTATCTTTTCAAGATCAGGGCATGAACGCATAAAAACAATGACCGCAATACCAGTTTCGGCATATAGCCTTTTTATGTCAACGGGGTTAAAACCTGCATACGTGACCCCATCAAGCATAATTACCCTTATCTGCCCATAATGCTTGGAGCCCCTGACCAACCTGATGATACTGTCAGTGGCATCCATTCCGTCTTTTGTGATATGAGAGCAGAGCACGCCATCAAGTTGTTCCCCTCCCCTCATAAACGCGCCTATGATGACGACGCTCGGATCGATAAGAGCAGAGTCGTCTATGCCCAGTACCCTGATTTCCGATTTGATGTGCATTGTTTTTTGTAAGTTATTGGGTATTATATAGATTTCCGTTAATCTTAATTAGAAAACATTATATTACATAAGTATGTAGTAAGATAGGGTGAAAATAAAATGGCCGTAGGTTTTGTGCTAATAAATGTGGCTCCAGGAGTGGAAAAAAAAGTCTTTGATAACATGATAAAATGGGAAGAGATCCAGGAGTTATACCCTCTCTTCGGGGATTATGACCTCATTGCAAAGATCCAGGCGCCTGATTATGAGACCTTAAGTGATATTGTAGTCCATAAGATAAGGGCTATCAAAGGAGTGACAGAGACAAAAACCCTGACAGGAGCGAAATTTTAGCTTCAAAACAACGGGTTTCTATTTTTTTTGGTCTAAATGCTTTTTTATTATATCCCGCAACTCGTCCGGATGCCCCATAACAGTCATATCAGGCATTTTCCGCAGTTTATCCACGGCATCGATATCCACATCCCGCATTGTGAGCGTGAGTTTCTTTCCGTTGGGGAGATCAGTTATGATCTCACCATGTTTCTGGTCTGCGGGGAAAATGTAAACTGGTAATTTAGCTTTCATAGCCTGCGCCGCTGCATTTGAGAGCAGGGTATCTGATATTCCCGCCGCTATCTTTCCCACCGTGTTGGAAGTAGAAGGCATGATAATAAGAAAATCGTATTTGCCAAGCTGCAGGTCTCCGACCAGGAACGGGACATTAGGGGATTTTTCACTGTAGGTCTTTGGAAAACTTGTTTTTAGCTCCTTGAAAAGTTTGTACCATTTTACAACCATCTCTCCTGCCTCTGAGAGGAAGACCTTAACCTCAAGATCATGAACTTTTGTGAGTTCTTCCATTATGTCAAGGCTTTCCTTGAGATAGTCGCCGCAGCCTGTGATGCCCCATGCGATTTTTAGAGTCATGGCTATTAGATCTGTTTATTATTTTTTAGCAATATAGTTGTTTTCATCAATCTATCAACCGTTTTGCGCATGCTTTTTAACCCTTCTTCATCCTCCTTCGCGCCCTCTCTGCCCCTGTCCTTTGACCAGAACGCACCGCCCAGGTTCGCTCCGAATGATCCGCCACCAACTGGAAGGGCTTCGTTTATGACATAGAAGTTAAGTATCGCCTGTATGGACGGCTCCTGCCCCCCGATGCGGTCGCCTCCGACAGCGAGTGCAGCACCGGGTTTGTTCTTGATGAAGTGCATGTCCTGCGCTGCGATAGCCCTGCATCTGTCCATTATCGCTTTGGTCTGGGCGCTTAACATGCCCTGATAAACCGGGGTGCCGATTATAATGGCATCCGCCCACTTGAGTTTTTCATAGACCTGCTGCATATCGTCTTTGTGTACGCAGCCACTTTTGTTTTTTATGCAGTAGTCGCAGTGGATGCAGAAGTTTATCTTTTTCCCCATCGCAGAGAAGTATTCGGTTTCTGCTGCATACATCTCTCCGGCATGGTGGAGCGCTTCTCTTACGATGTGATCAGTTGAGGCTTTCCTGGGGCTGCCAGAGATGCCAAATAACTTTATGTTTTCTTCACCCATTTTTTTTTCACATGATTAGAACGACCTTTTTTCTCAAATAGCTTTTGTGCACTGCCGCAGTAGCAAGATCATTCTGACAGCGTCACGCTCTCCACATACAGGTTCGTATCCCCAACAAATGGAAGAAACATATCATTGGTCAGCGTGACATTTAAAGCGTGTACACCCGGTGCCAGCGTTATCCTGGGAAAGATCTTAACAAGCATTGTTTCGCTGTCTATCTTTTCTTCGCCAACCTTTCCCCCATCGATATATATAGTGGCATTAGGCCACCACGTACCCACAAACGGCACCGAGAACTTAGTACCGTTCCCTCTAAAGGAGACACTGTACTCAAGGCTCTGAGTAGTTGTAAAAGAAGCGGTCAGTTCTTCATCCTCGCTGAACAACCACTTTCGAAAATCCAAAACTATCGGCACCTGCTTTAATGTCAAATAAGCGGAACCCGGATTTAACCCTGGAGAACTTGCAGTGATCAACACAGTACCCACCACATCTGAAGTGATATTCGTTCTCGCCCTGCCCTTCACGGTCGTCAAATTAGCGCGCACCAGCGTCCCGCCAGAAACGGTCAGATTCACTTCAACACCATCCTTTGCAGCATCCTGTCCTCTTGCATCCTTTAACTGCACAATAACATCAGCATCAGTGACCCCATCAGCAGGTATCCAGTTCGGGTCAACATATACAAGCACGTTATTCGCAAG
>JBGOYM010000127.1:0-6402 GCA_041479675.1 Candidatus Methanoperedens sp. | reverse complement strand
GATATTATCCAATCCAGACCGCTCCCTGATCTTATCCAAAGCATTATTTATATAACCGTTCACATAATCATCAATTGTAAGATATCTGTCCACACCTGAGGGATAACCCCAGTCAATGACATAAACATCAAAACCTTCATCGAGAAGCTTCTTTATCACACTTTTATCAGGCTGGAGATCAAGAATGTAGTAGCGGTTCACAAGTGCATACACTATGAGTACTGGAACCGGATATGGTTTTTCTACGGCTGGGATATAATGGATGAGTTTCATCTTATCTTCGGTATAGACGATTTCGGAAGGCGTTGTTCCAACCGAAAAATCGGGTGGCTCCAAAAATAGTTCCACTCCACATTTGATTTTCTCAAAATCTTCAATTAAATTAAGTCCGTTCATGTCATCTCCTAACTCAAAATCCTATTTTTTCTCTTTTAATTCTTTTATCTGGCTGGTTAATTCCTTCACTGTTTTCTTAAGAGAATACAACTCTTTATTGATCTCGTCGATTTCCGTCTTTGTAGGGATATTCATCGGTTTCAGATAATTCTCTTCAAGCATTTCCCTGTTGTATTTCTGAAATTCCATTAAATACGAATTCAATTTCCCCATGTCCGACGCAAAGTGACCTGATTTCAGGAATTCCTTGAAGGTCTCGCTATACGTTTCGACCCATATCTTGTAAAAATCCTTATATTTCTCAGGACTGATTTCCCCTTCCATCTCGCTTCCCGTTTTTTCATGTACCCTGCGCATTGCTTCCATGAATACGCTCTGGAAATTGGAACTGGAATCCATGCCTGCTGTGTAGAGTTTAACAAAAGTAGAGAAACCCTTCATCATTTTTTCAGATTTCTCACGTGTTGGACCCATGGCAGGCATCTCGACGAGCCTGCCCATAGTGGCATTGTAGGTCCTTAACCACAGGTCAAAAAATTCCTGAGTGGATTCAAAACCGGATTTTTCCATACTTAAACCGTCTGATTCGCTCATGTTGTATACTTTCCCGGATACGCTGATGCTGAACGAACACCCGATTTTACCCACATCCTGGACATCCCCGCAAACGTGCCTGCGTACATCTTAGCCATAATCTTTACAGGCTCCATCATTTCTTTCATCGGGCCTGCCAGGGGCATGTCCTCAAAGAAGCTATCAAAAGCCTTTTCATACATCTTTACCCATATATTATAGAATTCATTATATGCCTCTGGATCAGAGGTTTGTTTTGACAGCTCATTAGCCTTTTCTGACATTTTTTCAAGTGCAGCTATCCAGGACTTGTACATGCTCACATAGATATTGGTGCTCTGCACAAAATGCTCAAACATTTCCCTGGAAGGCTCCATGGACTTGACATATTTGCCATATATCTCTTTATATGTATCCATCCATGAGGTATAAAATTCCTTATAGGCTTCAGGGCCTGCATCTCCCCGAGAGATTTCTGCCATTTTCTCGAAAAGTCTCAGCATGGAGTCATTCAATGGCACGCAAAGCTGTGCGTATGATTTCTTCCATAGTTTTGACATCTGCAAAAAGCTCCCTGAGTAGATATCTGGTATGCCCATGTAATTCCCAAATATCTCTTTTGTACTTTCTTTAGCCGACAGTTCTAAAAACTCATCAAATATTTTTTCATACGACTTCATCCACATATCATAGCATTCTTTAAATTTTGCAGGATCTGGTTCGCCCTGGAGTATCTCTTTTGTCTTCCGGGAATTCTCTTCTAACCCGGCAATCCACGATCTGTAGAGTTTATTGGATTCCTCTGCGCTTGATAGGAATTTTTCAAGTGTCTCTTTATTGGATTTGAGTGTTGGGATTGGATAAAATTTACCAAAGGTATTCTGGTATGTTTTAATCCATTCATCATAGAATTCCCTGTATTTCTGTGGTGTCGCTTCTTTTGAGAGAAGAGATGTCTTCTCGAGCATCTCTGCTGTGGATTCAATCCAGGGCTTGTATAGATTTAAGTAGGAATCCTCCCACATTTTTGAAACTTCTGTGTAGCTATCTGCCCACGTCTTGAAAATATCTTTCTTCCCTTCAGTTGTATCTTTTCTTTCTTCAGTTTTCTTAACCATAATAATTCACATCTTTTAATTTAGTCCCTGTATCTGTTGACTTTATGCACTAATGATCGCACTCTGCAACCCCACGGGCTATGCCCTTTAGGTTCGTTCTCATATATAAGATTTTTTCTATATTGAATCGTTATATTTATTATTAATCCTAATATTTAGGAAGAATCTATGTATGCTCATTTAAGTGATTCGATGAACTCGTTAATGGGTATTGCCCTGTACGTCGCTGTTTTGATGCTGCCCCGGGATAAAAGTTCTACAACTGCCTTAGCGATCGCAGTTTCATTATCCGCTTCCACGATGCTCAAAAAATCAAAATTTCCTAAGACTGCGTACTGATCCAGCACATTTAAACCCAGATCTTTAAGCTCGGCATTAACTTCTTTCACTCTGCCAGGATTCTTCTTGAGTGTCTTAGCACCTTCATCTGTCAGTGTAGATATTATGATATATCTTGCCATAATTTATACCTCCAATTCTTACCAATTTTTTAAACAGCTTCCATTTCAGTTCACAGTTTGTTGGATTTTCCGTATTTAAGTCCGGCTTGCAGCGCCGGAATACGATTTCATCCACAGCTTGGACATCTTGGTGAATGTGTCTGCATATAACTTAGCTGCATTCTTTACGGGCTCCAAAAGCTCTTTCATCGGCCCAACTGTTGGTGTATCCTCAAAGAAGCTGTCAAAAGCCTTTTCATACGTCTTTGCCCAGAGATTATAAAATTCTTTAAACGCCTCTGGATCAGGGGTTCGTTTTGATAGCTCCTCAGCCTTTTCTGATATTTTTTCAAGTGCTGCTATCCAGGACTTGTAAATGCTCATATAACTGTTTGCGCTCTGTGCGAAATTCGCAAACACTTCCTTTGAAGGCGGCGATCTAAAATCAATCAACTTGCCGTAAGTCTCCTGATACGTATCCAGCCACAGGGTATAAAATTCCTTATAAGCTTCGGGACTTGCGCCTCCCCTGGAGATTTCTGCTGCTTTCTCGGATAGCTTCGATATGGATGCTGTCCACGGCTCGTAGAGCTTCGCATACGAATTCTTCCATAGCTTTGATATCCGCAAAAAGGTATCTGAATAGAAATCGGGTACGCCTGTGTAATTTTCAAATGCCTCTTTTATATTTTCCCGGGCTGGCAGTTCAAGAAGTTCATCGAATATTTTTCCGTACGACTTCATCCACATATCATAGACTTCTTTATATTTTGCAGGATCCTGTTCGTCTTGGAGTACCTCTCTTGTCTTCTGGGAATTCTCGTCCAACCTGGCAATCCATGACCTGTAGAGTTTATTTGATTCCTCTGCGCTGAGCAAGAGTTTCTCAAGTGTCTCTTTATTGGATTTCACTGTCGGGATCGGATAAAAACCACCGAATTTGTTCTGGTATGTTTTCATCCATTCGTCATAAAATTCCTTAAATTGCGTTGGTGTGGCATCCTTTGGGAGAAGAGCCGCTTTCTCAAACAGCTCTCCAGTGGATTCAAGCCAGGGCTTGTATAGTTTTAAGTAGGAATCCTCCCATAATTTTGAAGTGCCCATGTAGCTGTCAGCCCATATCTTGAAAATATCTTTCTTTTCTTCGTGTATATCTTTTCTTTCTTCAGATTTTTTAACCATATTTATTCATCTCTTTTAATTTATTTTATTCTCAACCAGTCCAGTGGAAATGAATCTCACTCCCAACAACTTTTTGATATCAAGCAAGGGTATGTGATATTCTTTAGATATCTCAAATTCAGCCTTGATCAAGGCTTCATTTTCGTTCATATCAGTGTGCATGAATGCCATCTTTCTTTTTGAAATAGCTGTCAATACATCAAATATATCCATGAGTTACCAACTTATCCCTTGGTTTTGCTCAGCATTTCATCTAACATTTCGTCGGTACTTAGCAGATATCTTGCTCTTTCCATGTTTATCTCCTCTATATCTTCAAGCGTATCTTCATATGATACATCAAGGTTGAAATTGGAGTAGATATGATCTACATTTCCCAATTCAACTGTGATGCCAGCAAACGGCCCTTCATGATCAATTTGCTGGACGAGACCCTCCAGTACATTTATTTCTAAAAATTCCATTTAATTCACCTCTTGATTAGTCCCCAGAATTAATTCAGGGGTCTTTTCTGAACCCAGTAGAAAAGTTCTGTTACATTTGGGTTCTAACACTCACAACCCCACAACTTTAACAAATCGGGCTTTGTTATAATTGTCACTCTCATATATATAGTTGTACATTCATATATAATTTTTTTTGAATATTACTCATCGCATTTATGATTAATCATTAAATTCAAAAAGATAGAAGCGGGAAATTCCCGTTTAATCCATTCCTTCCATTCCGCCCATTCCACCACCCATGCCTCCGGGTGGCATGCCTCCTGCATGCGCGGATTTGCTTGAAAGCACATCATCTATCCTCAGGATCATGGTGGCTGCTTCCGTAGCAGAATCGATAGCCTGTGTCTTTATCCTGAGAGGCTCAAGCACACCTTCTTTCCACATGTCCACAACTTTTCCTGTGAACACATTAAGACCTGCGGTAATGTTGCCCTTCTCATGCTGACTTCGCATCTCCACAAGGATATCAATGGGGTCAAGACCTGCATTCTCAGCCAGGGTTCTTGGGATGACTTCAAGCGCTTCGGCAAATTTTACGACAGCCAGCTGTTCCCTGCCTATTAATGTGGCTGAGTATTCTCGCAGGCAGAGAGCCAGTTCAATCTCCGGCGAACCGCCTCCAGCTACAAGTGTCTCATCCTCGATTGCAACTCCAACAACACGCAATGCGTCATGAAGCGCACGCTCTGCTTCATCCACAACGTGCTCGGTCCCTCCGCGAAGAATAATGGAAACTGCCTTGGGGTTGTGGCACCCTGTAACATATGTCATTGCCTCCTCACCGATCTTTTTCTCTTCTACAAGATCCGCTTTTCCAAGATCAGATTTGCTGATCTCCTTTAGACCTGTCTGTATCTTTGCACCGGTTGCGCGTGCCAGTTTTTCCATGTCGCTTTTCTTTACGCGCCTTGCTGCGTATATGCCTGCTTTTGCAAGATAATGCTGTGCAATGTCATCTATTCCCTTCTCAACAAAAACCACATTTGCACCGCTATCGATCACTTTGCTGACCATGTCATGCAACATCTGTTCTTCCTGGTCAAGGAATAACTGGAGCTGGTCAGGTGTTTTTATTGAGATCTCGGCTTTCACTTCCGTCTTTTTGATCTCGAGGGCTTCGGTGAGCAGAAGTATTCTGGCATCATGGACATTCTTTGGCATGTTCGTATGGACTCTTTCCTTATCGATTACCATGCCTTCGATCAGCTCTGATGCTTCTACACTGCCACCCACTTTCTTCTCAACTTTGATATCTTCAACATCTGCTGTATATTTACCATTCTCTTTATCAACCACCGCTAATATGGCATTTACCGCAAGGTTGGCGAAAACATCCTTGGATGCTTCAGATCCTTTTCCGGTAATCGCTGTCACAGCGATTTTCAATAATAAATCCTTATCTTCCAGGGTCACTGGTTTTGCAAGGGTTTTAAGGATTTCTTTTGCTTTTGCCGATGCAAGCCTGTATCCGCTGGCGATGACTGTGGGATGCACACCCAGCTCTAAGAGTTCTTCAGCATTCTTCAGGAATTCACCTGCAAGCACTGCTGCCGTTGTTGTGCCATCTCCGACCTCATCATCCTGGGTCTTTGCGACTTCTACGATCATCTTAGCTGCCGGATGCTCGATGTCCATTGCCTGGAGAATGGTCGCACCATCATTTGTGATCACGATATCTCCCAGCGAGTCCACGAGCATTTTATCCATACCTTTTGGTCCCAGGGTCGTCCTGACCGCCGCTGCTACTGCTCTGGCAGCCACGATATTGTTATGCTGCGCTTCTCTTCCTTTTGTTCTTTGACTGCCTTCTCTTAGAATATAGATTGGCTGTCCTGCTAATTGTCCTGCCATAATAACCTCCGTTAAAATGTTATTTTTCAATCAAATCTATACAAGTAAGTCTCTTATAAATAACTACATTTTCAAAATAAGTTCCATTATAAACCAAAACCGTATCCCCAGCGCTCGCATTTTCTATCGCCTCCTGTATCCTCGTAAAATTCTCGCCGCCATAAAAGTTATACGACATCATATCCACCACTCCATATATGCAGGGAAACCCTCCTATTTGTTACAGTATAGTTCTCAAGCTTTTTCTCCCATCTGATAAGCAGTCTTCGGAAGCGATTCAACCAGGAATGTGTCCTTTCCACTACCGGGGCATATACTCTATACCATAATTTTATC
>JBGOYM010000126.1:0-6465 GCA_041479675.1 Candidatus Methanoperedens sp. | reverse complement strand
TGAACCTTGAAACAGACCTGAAATCCCCCTCCAATGTCTGGAAATTCGGGGACGACATTGATACTGATGCCATAATACCCGGGAAATATCTTACAATAAACACACCCGATGAACTCGCAAAGCATGCATTTGAGGGAGTTAGTCCTGAGTTTGCCCGGGAAGTGAAAGAAGGGGACATAATCGTGGCAGGTTTCAACTTCGGTTGCGGCTCATCACGAGAGCACGCGCCTCTTGCTCTTAAGGGAGCAAAGGTAAAATGCATAATCGCAAAGTCATTTGCTCGTATATTTTTCAGGAACGCCATCAACATCGGTCTTCCACTACTTGAATGCCAGGATACTGATATGATAGATGAAGGGGACCGTATTGAAGTAGACTTCACCTCAGGTATTATCACGAACACCACAAAGCACCAGACCTACAATGCAACACCTCTGCCCGATTTCGTGCGGGGTATAGTGGACGCTGGCGGTCTAATAGAATTTGCTAAAAAATTGGTTGTGTAAAAAGTAAGAAATAATATATTGACACTTATGCCCCTGCAGGGGCATAAGTGAATGCGCCCTCCAGAGGCGCGACTCTGGGCTTGATTACTGGCTTGACTCGTATCTTTTCAGGATGCTAATTACCTGGTTCAGCAGGCTCTTGGATTCTGAGAGGTGCTTGGCACCGATATCAGCCGCCTTGTCAAGGTTAGAATCCAGCGTCATCAGGTTTTCTTGCAGCAGGTATATCAGGTACATCATTACGCACCAGTATACTGACAGAGCAAGGAACGAGAAGATGCCTATGACGATCAATTGATCATATATCAAATGGGTAGAACCTCCAAGTGGGTCCAGAATATCAATCGCATCTTTGAAATTTAGAAGTATTATTACTCCAAATATTAGCGGTACTATTGTTGCCAGAATCAGACTCTGTTTGCTTAACTTCATTCAGTTTCCTCCGGGAGTTTCCTCCTTCTGATTATTAATGTTATTTATCTATTTAAGTATATCTAACTATAACAAGTATAGCTCTTGAAAATCGCGGAAACCCACGGAAACCCACAGCAAGCATTATATCAAGCCAAATTGATTAGACTCAACTAATATTGAGCTGGTAATATGAGATATCCACGAGGAACCCCAACGCAGCCTGAGATCATAGCAGTGGCGCTGTCAAAGCTCGAGCTCAAGCCAGGCGATGTGTTTGCGGATATCGGCTGTGGGAGCGGTTCGGTATCAATAAGTGCTGCAGGACTGGTACATCATGTGTACGCCATCGATAACAGGAATGAAGCGATAAGCGCAACTAAAGACAATATCAAAGAGTTCGGAATAACCAATATCAAGATACTAAAGGGGGAGGCTTCCGAACTCCTTGCTGACCTTTATATAGATTGTGCGTTTGTGGGAGGAAGTGGGAACATTGATTCAGTGCTTGAAATACTGATGAGAAAAACCAGGAGGTTCGTGGTCAGTGCCGTTAGGGTCGAGACGGTGGCAGAGGCACTTGGGATAATGAAACAGAATAACAAATTCAAGGAATTGATCCAGATACAGATATCAAGAGGACACGAGCTTGCAGGAGGTACAATGTTAAAACCTGAAAATCCGGTATTCCTGATAGTGGGAGGGAAACAATGCTGATAGGAGTGGGTCTCGGACCCGGAAGCCCCGACCTCTTGACGCTTGCTGCAGTTAAAGCGTTGAAGGAAAGCTCGAAGGTCTTCGTTCCCGGAAAACTGGCTGCAGAACTTGTCGCACCTTATGCGAAAGCTGAAATCCTTGATTTCCCCATGATACAGGATAAAGAGGAATTGAAAAAACTGTGGGAAACGAATGCCAGGATAGTTGCGAAAGAAACGCAAAAAGGCACTATCTCGTTCGCCGTCATGGGTGACCCGAACTTCTTTTCCACATTCTCGCATCTTCGAAGGACACTAAAAGAAAAATATCCTTATATCGAGGTCACAACTATCCCTGGCGTAAGCGCGATAACTGCACAGGCGGCGCGAACAGGTACGAGTATCGAGAGTTCGTTTATCGTAAGTGACGGCTCGCCAGTAGAGACGAAAATATTGCTTAAGACAAGACATCCGCAAATGAAGAGGGATGAACTTATAAAAGAGGGTTTTGATGAATTCGTCTATGCCCAGCGCCTGTTCATGGATAATGAAAATGTGACCAACACACTCCCTGAGGAAGGCGATTATTTCAGTATCCTGGTGGCAAAGAAAGGAAAGAATATAAAAAATGTGGTGTATTTTGTGGGGGCAGGTCCTGGAAATCCCAAATACATCACAGTAAAAGGACGTGAACTCCTTGAATCAGCCGATCTTGTAATGTACACGGGTTCGCTTGTAAATACTGATGTGCTCAACTATATTCAAGGGGAAACGCTGGACAGCCACGGCATGAAACTTGAGGATATCGTGGACGTGCTCGCAAAGAACGTGGAAGGAGGGAAGTCTGTTGTCAGGCTGCACAGTGGCGACCCCTCACTGTATGGAGCAATAATCGAGCAGATAGACGGACTTACGAAACGCAGGATCGGCATTGAGATAATTCCAGGTGTAACATCGCTCTTTGCTTCAGCAGCGGCGCTCAAGATGCAACTTACATTGAACGGGATAACCGAGACCCTGATAATCACAAGACCTGCCGGCGAAACGCTTGAGAAGGATTCAATAAAAGAACTGTCACGACACAATGCCACGATGGCGATATACCTTGGGACGCATAAGCTGCGGAAGATAATGGGTGAAGTGGCGTATCCACGGGACACGCCTGTGGCTGTGGTGTACCATGCGTCGTGGGAAGATGAGTTGATAATAAGGGGCACTGTGGGAGATATCGCGGAAAAGGTGAAGGCGCTGGGGATAGATAGATCTGCAATGATAATCATCGGAAATGTACTTTCACCTGAGAACTTCAAGAGGTCGCACCTGTATGGCTGAAATTGCCATAATTGCTTTGCCCCTCACTCTTGATGGCGCAAGGAAGATACAGGAATTCGTGGGCGGAGAGATTATCCCGTACTCAAGAGACGCGTTCAAACAGGCTTTTGAGTTCGATGCTATTATTGCTGTAATGGCAGCCGGGATAGCAGTCAGGAATATTGCGTCTCTTGTTCGCGATAAGTGGGAAGACCCCGCTGTTGTGGTCGTGGATTCGGGATTGAATTTCGCAATACCAATTCTGGGTGGGCACCACGGCGGGAACGAGCTTGCAAGAAAGCTGGCTAGTCTGGGGATAGTGCCTGTGATAACTACAGCTACAGAGGTTAAAGGAAAAAAATCGGTTGAGGGCACTGCAAAAGCCCTTGGATGCAGAATAATTAACAGGGATTCCACAAAAAAAGTAAATACCGCCCTGCTGGAAAAAGATGTTGAAGTCCTGAGTATAAAGGGTCCGAAAATACTGCTTGTGGACAATGATGTTACTGTTCTGAAAAGGAATGGGTTGATAGTTGGCATAGGGGCGAACCGCGGTGTCAGGAAGAGCGAAGTGATGGAAGCTGTATCCAGCGCGCTTTCTGAAACAGAGGCAGGAATTGATGATGTAAAATATTTTTCATCTGCGGTCATCAAAGAAAATGAAAAGGGTATTATTGATGCAGCTGCATCATTCGGAAAAGAGGTTAAGTTCGTTTCCCATGACCTCATCAACTCGATCAAAGTCCCTACGAGTTCAAAGGCAAAAGCTTTGGGTCTGAACGGGGTATGTGAGCCTGCTGCGCTTGCGCTCTCTGAAGAAAAAGTACTGCTGCTTAAAAAGAGGATATACGGAAATGTCACCATCGCGATCGCAAGGTAAACTATACATCGTGGGAATAGGTCCAGGAGGGACAGAACACCTTACGAAAAAAGCAGAGAAAGTACTTCTGTTATCCGAATACGTCATCGGAAACAGCACCTATCTTGATCAGATGGCAACGGTGATAAAGGGAGCAAAGGTCATAAGAAGTGGCATGGGCGGAGAGGTGGAGCGCGCAAAAAAAGCTGTTGAGCTATCCAGAGATCATGTAGTTTCGATAGTCAGCGGGGGGGATGCCAATGTGTACGGAATGGCTGGCATTGTGCTTGAGGTGGCGCAAAAAGAAGGAGATATAGACATCGAGATCATCCCGGGTGTGACCGCGGTGAGCGCTGCTGCCTCGCTTATCGGGGCGCCGATAGTGAACGACTTTGCTGTTATAAGCTTAAGCGACCTTCTGACTCCGATGGACGTGATAGAAAAAAGGTTCAACAGTGCAGCAGAGGCGGATTTTGTGATAGCCGTATATAATCCAAAAAGCAGGAACCGCAAGGAGAACTTTGGTAGGGCGATCGAGATAATTCAAAAATACAGGAATAATGATACTCCTGTCGGTGTTGTGAAAAGTGCAACGCGGGAAGGAGAGACCGTTATTGTGACAACGCTCGGGAAAATAATAGAATACAATGACATTATCGATATGAGCACCCTTGTGCTTATAGGGAATAGCGAATCAAGGTTGTGGAATAACAGAATAATAACCCCGCGAGGATACCAGAGAAAATATGAATACTAAATTCGGCGCACGGACAAAGGAAGCTATCAAGATCAGTGAAAAGAGCAGGGCAATCGTAAGCAGTTTTGTGAAAGGCGATTCACCCGAGGACAGGATACGGCAGCGCTGCGTGATAGCAACAGGTGACCCTGCATTTGCCGAACTCATGAGGTTCACCAAAAAGCCGATAAAGGCAGGTATTGAGGCGATCAGGAGATGTGCTACCGTATTCACTGATATAAGGATGGCGCAGGTGGGAATAACAAAGTGCGGACACGACTGCGATGTGCGGTGCGTTCTTGATGAGGGCGAAGAGATGGCTGAAAAGACTGGCATGACAAGGACATCAGCAGGATTTGCAGCGCTTGAAAAGGAGCTTAACGGCTCAATAATCGTTATCGGTAATGCGCCATCGGCAGCGCTGACTGTATGCGATATGATAGAGCGAGGTCTGAAACCTGCACTTTTTGTGGCTACGCCTGTGGGTTTTGTGAATGCGGCTGAGTCTAAGGAGCGTGTGAGGATGCTTGATGTGCCATCTATCACCTGTGTCGGGACACGGGGAGGGACGCCCGTGGCGGTTGCGGTAGTGAATGAGTTGGTGGAGATAGTGGCGGAAGTAACGTGAAGTTTTTCGATACCGTTTCAATTCATGTTGGTAATTATCCTAATGTGCAATATACGGAGTTATGGTGAATTGTAGTTACATTTATAGCACTGAATTTAAGGTTGAATGGAGTGCGCCCCTCAAAGTAGACAGGTAGTTAAGGTGTGTCTCAGAGAGGGAAATCATGGGAAAAACATCAAGAAAAAGATATACACGTGAATTCAAGCTATCCCTAATCAGGGAACTTGAAAGTGGAAAGAAATTGGGACAACTCAGTCGTGAGAACAACATCCATCCGAATATGATATCCAGATGGAAATTGGAATACGATAAGGATCCAGAATCAGCCTTCAACGGAAATGGAAATACTTACAAGGATGCTGCACGCAATGAAGAACTTGAAAGGCTTGTGGGTAAGCTGTACGCAGAGAATGATTTTTTAAAAAAAGCCTTAAGTACCCTGGAAAAGAGAGTTCAAGAAGAGAAGGGGAGATTGAAAGCAGGGTGAAATTCATGATAATTTCAGAAAATTTGGATTGCATCTCTATCAATCGAGCTGCAGAATTGCTTGACGCCAGCAGATCTGGATATTACAAATGGTTGCACAATTCACATGACTCTGAAAATGAGAAAAATTCTGATGTCGCCATCAAAGAAGAAATGCAAAAAATAGTAATCGAGTTCCCTGGATATGGTTACAGAAGGGTCAAAGTGGAACTTCGGAACAGAAACCATGTAGTTAACCAGAAAAAAGTCCGCCGCTTCATGAAAGAAGACAATCTAATTTGTGTGAAAAAGAGGTTCAAATTGCAGACAACAGATTCAAATCATGGAGAAAAAGTCTATCCAAATCTTGCCAAAAACCTGGAAGTTACAGATATCAATCAACTATGGGTTGCTGATATTACATATATCCAGTTGTCGAAAGAATTCGTATTCCTGGCAGTAATAATAGATGTTTTCAGCAGACGGTGCGTTGGTTGGGATCTCAGTCGCAATATCGATACTCAACTCACATTGAATGCTTTGCTTAAGGCTCTACAGACACGAAAGACAGATGATCTGAAGAATCTTATTCATCATTCCGACCAGGGCGTTCAATATGCGTCAATGGAATATGTGAACTATTTGAAGGATATTGGTATTCAGATCAGCATGAGCCGCAAGGGTAATCCTTACGACAATGCGTTTGCTGAGAGCTTCATGAAGACACTGAAATATGAGGAAGTCTATTTGAACGAATATGGGACGTTCAATGATGCTATCCAGAACATTGAACATTTTATTGAGGAGGTTTACAATTTAAAACGTCTTCATTCATCGATCGGTTACAAATCGCC
>JBGOYM010000125.1:0-6529 GCA_041479675.1 Candidatus Methanoperedens sp. | reverse complement strand
TCTGACGACTCCCGAAATAATCGCGATCCTCGGTCCCCGCCAGTCAGGCAAAACCACCCTTATGGAGCATCTCTTCAAAACCCTGAAAGATGCGGTCTTCATAAGTTTCGAGGACAGAAAGACACTTGAAATAATTCCAGTATGCAAAAGAAGGGGGACAGAAGCTGAAATATATCTGCGACCACTACCCGAAAACAAAAATACTGATCTATGGCGGGTATCCAAGAGTGGCTATCTCAAAGACCGATGAAGAAAAAAAGACTGTACTGAGAAACATATATAGCACCTATTTTTTACGAGAGATAAAAGATGTGCCTGGCTTAACAACGGATTTTAACCTGAGCAAACTGATAAAAGCACTCTCTATTTCACTTGGCGGGCTGATATCGTATCAGAATCTCGGTGAAGTCTCGGGGTTTGACTACCAGGAACTCTTGACGCACCTGAACATCCTTGAAAAGACATTCATCTGCAAGAGAGTACCTCCTTTCTTCACAAATAAAAGGTCTGAAATCATTAAAGCCCCGAAAATGTATTTCTATGATAACGGTTTCAGGAATACCGTTATCGATGACTTCAGGGCAACCGGGATGAGGCAGGACATCGGGCTGTTGAATGAGAATTTTATTTTTTCTCAACTGACCTATTCTGGTATGGAAGTAAAATTCTGGAGAAGTAAATCAAAGGCAGAGGTTGATTTTATACTTGATAAAGAGGGGCTGCTGGCTATTGAATCAAAGAGCGGCGGGAGGAGTGTGACAAAATCTCTTCTGAGTTTTAAGGAGAAATACAAGCCTGATAAAATTATTATCTTGAGCAGGAATATACTGAATTATGATGAAGATACTATGATCATGCCATTTGTTTTCATATCTGTGGTTTCTTATCCTCAGGCGCAACATCCTCCAGCTTCTTCTGCTCGACGTTCTCTTCCTCCTTTGCAAGCCTCGCCACCCCGACCACGCGGTCGCCCCCCTCCACGTTCATTATCCGCACACCCTGCGTGTTCCTGCCCTGGACGCGAATCCCTTTAACAGGCACCCGGATGATAATGCCCTTTGAGGTCGTAACCATTATCTCGTCGTCCTCATGCACAGTCCTGATATCAACCACATTGCCGTTCCTGATGCTCACATCGATGGTGATAACGCCCTGCCCACCGCGGTTCATTGCGCGGTACTCTTCGAATATGGTGCGCTTCCCGTAGCCGTTCTCAGTGACCGTGAGAAGTGTCGAGCCCTCTTCAACAACAGCAGCGCTCACCACTTCGTCCTCGCCCACAAGCCTGATGCCCCGTACGCCGTACGCGCCGCGTCCCATATCCCTCACATCGTTCTCGTTGAACCTGATTGCTTTCCCATGCTTCGTCCCGATGACCACGTCTTTCGTTCCGTCAGTGAGCTTGACAGAAACAAGCTTATCCCCATCCTCAAGTGAAATGGCGATAATGCCTGATTTCCTGGGGTTTGAGAACTCGGTTAGCGCAGTCTTCTTTGCTGTTCCCTTCTTTGTGACCATCAATAAGAAGTGCGTCTCATCGAACCCGCTGACTGGAGTATAGGCTGTTATTTTCTCGCCCTGCTCTATCTGGAGAAGGTTCACTATCGCAGTCCCGCGCCCCTGCCTTCCCGCAGTGGGTATCCCATACACCTTGAGCCAGTACACTTTGCCCCTGTCCGTGAAGAACAGCATGTAATCATGCGTATTGCCGATGAACAGGTCGCTCACGAAGTCCTCTTCCTTGGTTTCCATGCCGATAACTCCCTTCCCGCCTCGGTGCTGCTGCCTGTACGAGTCCACGGAGATACGCTTGATGTATCCGCTGTTGCTGATCGTGATGACATCCTCCTCTTTCGGTATCATATCTTCTGTCACAAGGTCGCCAGTGCTCTCTATTATCTCAGTCCTTCTTTTATCTGCAAAGCGGCTCCTGATGTCGGCAAGCTCGATTTTGATCAGTGAAAGGATTTTTATCTCGCTGGCGAGCAGTTCCTTGAGCGATGCTATTATCTTAATAAGCTCATCGTATTCAGCGTCTATCTTCTCGCGCTCAAGCCCTGTGAGCCGCTGCAGCTTCATGTCAAGGATAGCTTTCGCCTGCTCCTCGCTCAGGCTGAACGTCGCCACAAGACCAACGCGCGCTTCATCAGGCGTCTTTGAGGCTCTTATGAGTTTTATTACCTCATCGATATGGTCTAACGCAATTCGCAAGCCCTCAAGTATGTGAACCCGCTGCTCTGCCTTCCTGAGTTCGAACTGGGTTCGCCTTATTATGACCATTTTCCTGTGGTTTATGTAATTGACCATCAGGTCTTTAAGTGTAAGAAGACGCGGCTGCCCGTCAACAAGTGCAAGGTTGATGACCCCGAACGAGTCCTCAAGCTGAGTATGCGAATAAAGCTGGTTCAGGATGATATTGGCCTGTGCCTGCCTGGAAATCTCCATGACAATGCGAATACCATCTTTGTCCGATTCGTCTCTCAGGTCGGTAATGCCAGCGATCTTTTTATCCCTCACAAGACCCGCGATATTTTCAATCAGCTTTGCTTTGTTTACCTGGTAAGGGAGTTCTGTGACTATTATCTGCTCTTTTCCCTTTATCTCTTCAATAGTGGCGCGGGCGCGCATCTTGATAGAGCCCCTGCCTGTGGTGAAAGCATCAAGTATCCCCTGCCGTCCGTATATGAAGCCTGCTGTGGGAAAATCAGGCCCCTTAACAACGGTCAAGAGATCATTCAATCCAGCCTCGGGTCTGTCTATGACCATTGTTATACCATCTATGACCTCTCCAAGGTTGTGCGGCGGCATGTTTGTCGCCATGCCAACCGCAATGCCTGTTGAGCCGTTGATGATAAGATTGGGGAGCTTGCATGGCAGGACTGATGGTTCTTTTAATGAATCATCATAGTTTGGCACGAAATCAACGGTCTCTTTTTCTATATCGCCGAGTATTTCTTCGGATATCTTACCGAGCCTGACCTCAGTATATCGCATCGCTGCGGCGCTGTCGCCATCAATACTTCCAAAATTCCCTTGCCCATCTATCAAAGGATATCTTAAAGAGAAATCCTGCACCATCCTGACAAGTGTATCATACACCGCGATATCGCCGTGAGGGTGATACTTACCCAGTACGTCTCCCACAATTCTTGCGGATTTCTTGTAGGGCTTGTCATAAGTCATCCCCTGCTCGTTCATTGCATACAGGATCCGGCGGTGGACAGGTTTGAGACCGTCCCTGACATCAGGAAGCGCACGCCCAACGATGACGCTCATGGCGTAGTCGATGTAGGAGCGTTTCATCTCAACTTCGATGTTAACTGAGGTTATCTTTTCGACGAAAAGTTGCTGCTGTGGGTCTTTTGGTTCAGGGTCGGTCATGGTATCAATTCCATCGAGTAAAAATCAAAAATGCTACATAGTTATTCATAATTATTTACCACGCTTCACGTCTGCGTTTCTCATTAATTTCTCAAGCCTCTTCTTAAAGAAATCATTTTTATCATAAAGAATAATCCCATCATTCACGATATCCAAAAAAATATATCTGCTCTCAGATGCTTCTTCTTTTGAAAATAAAATCGGTTTAACTTCAGGCGAATATCCTGATTTTTTAATTGAAATAAATTCCGAACTTTCTTTTTTAGCTGTTCCTCTCGCAACAGAGCCATAAAGAACAAGGGAGATAAATTTATCTTCATAGTGATTTTTGATTAATTCCAACAGCTTGGCTAATAAAGATCTATAATAAGGATAATCTATGGTGTTTTTTTCTGGATTAAGCCATCTTTCCGCTTCTTTCATCATAAATTTCGATTCCCTCTTCTTCAATGGTCATTATGAAATCTCTTTTTTCTTTTTTCATTTTGTCAAGCTCTGAAGGTGAATATACCAGGGGTTCAAGCGCAAGGAGAGTTTTATTCAACTTTATCACATCTGCAATTCTATCAATGAACCTTTTTGATGTTTCTTTTATTACTATGAGGTCTATATCGCTGCCTTCATGCGGTTCTCCTCTTGCATATGAACCAAAAAGCACTATTTTCTGGGGAGCATAGTTACTGATTATGCTCTGGATGATATCGGTGTATGCATCCTGGATTCTCTTATCTTTTGAAATTTGTGCGATGTTTAGCATGATGGTCATCTCGTCTTTTATGTAAGGCTGTCGATGTTGATTTGCGTTATTCTTTCAAGTGATAACTTTTGATTTATAATACCAGCCCAAATTCTGGCTGTAATGAAAACATATATAAACTTCAATTCATTTAACCGCAGATGAACGCGTATAAACGCAGATTTTCTCACCGCAGAGAGCGCAGAGTTCGCAAAGATTTTTTTCTTTGAGCTTTGCGTTCTTTGCGGTTTATTGTCCTTTTTGAATAAAGGATGGCCTCCGTTAACTACGCGGTCTTTGATTTCATGGATGAGTTCGTCGGTTATTGGTTGCATGGTTCTATTCACTAACTTACATTAACTCTCTTGATTGGTATTTCCAACATAAAATTCCCACAAGGCTTATGAAATTCTTTATCTCCTGTGAGAAATATATTTACATTTCGAATGTCAAAAAACAGTTTTTCTTTGCCTATTATTTCTATTTTTAGTTTGCTTATAAAATTTGGATGTAGTTGTTCAAGTTTTGCCTCACCGGATATAATTTTCTGATGGGGTAAAACGAATCCTTCAGTAGTAACTGGAGAACCTAAATCATCATTATTATATCGAATTTGCATATCAATTTTTTGGATTTCAAAATCAAAAATACTGTAATTTGTAATCAAATATTTAAAATTCAAACGGGGAGACGAAATATTATCTCCCGCTTTGATAAAATCATATGAACTTATACTGTCTATAAAAATACTATGGTCTATTTTAAAATCTATCATTGATTCATAGTTTCGTGAGTTTTCATCACTAATCCTCCATAAACGGGGAAGTTCTCGCAGAAACACCATAAGTTGTTTTATTTTGTTGCTCAGCCATTTACTTATTCTCTTAAAATATTCATATAATTTAATCCGATATGAAATTGATAATAGTAGCCCAATACTTCCAAGTATATAATAAACAATTGAAATTTGTTCCAAGCTAAAGCTAACCATTTCTACACATCCAGGTTCTTGATTCGCTCAACTTTTCTTTCGGGAACATCGATTTAACAAACTTTTTCGCCTCGCTTAAATCCCTCTTGATATCTTCAGAGGTCAGGTTTGAAGCGCCCAGCGGCGGGTATCTTTCAGCAAAATAATACCCAGATACTCGCTCACATAAGTCTCGAAAATCTTCTAACATGCGAACCCAGTCTTTTTTTGCAATTTTCATCCAATCAGACGGCAAGGAGTTAACTGGTTGATTCATACGCTCACTCCATTTTCGAGTATATCTATTATGAATTGATCTCCTGCATCTGTTCTCTTTTTAGTCTCTTCCGGAGTAAGCACGATGGGCGCAATCGGTAAGCCATTTCTCAGGTCACGAATAAGTCTCTTTGCCGATGCTCTCCTTTCAAAGAAGCTCTCTTTTCCGGGTGCAATGACCAGTAAATCGATATCGCTATCTTCGGTTTCCTCTCCTCTGGCATATGAGCCAAAGAGAATGATCTTTTCAGCGTTATAACTCTTCTTTAATCGTTCGCTTATCTTTTTCATTCGGTCAAATATCTCTTGATTCATGATTTTTTACAATATCATTTTCTCCAAAAGCTTATCCTGTCATATATTTTACATACTTGGGGTTTAATTGCAATATTTTTATTACTTCCTAAATGTCCACATTGAAGATGACAGTCAGAACATAAATCCAATCCCGTTTCTTTTCCATTATTGTTTCTTCCCCTACAATGGTGTCGGTGTATTTCTTGGTCATATCTTCCACAACATTGGCAACGTTTTTTTGCTTTATGTGTAAATGTTTTGCGTACTCCCATATGGGGGCAAGTTTGAATATTATGGCCTTTTTTTCCACAACAAGAACATGGCATCTGTTTCACCTAGCTTTCTTATTTAATTGAATTTAATTAATCCCTTTTAACTTCAATTTTTTCGTTCTTTTTTAAATTGTCAAATCTTTCATCAGCTAATTCACACATCCAGATTCTTAACATCCTTCGCATGTTTCTCTATGAACTCGCGTCTTGGTTCCACCTTATCGCCCATCAGTATAGTAAATATCTCATCAGCC
Source organism: Candidatus Methanoperedens sp. (assembly GCA_041479675.1). Lineage (GTDB taxonomy): Archaea > Halobacteriota > Methanosarcinia > Methanosarcinales > Methanoperedenaceae > Methanoperedens. Next base: position 343 of record JBGOYM010000125.1, on the reverse strand, counting down.
TTGATGGCATCCTCAAGCAATACCTCAGCATTGTACGCGTTCCGGGATTCATGGTCGTGTCCCATAGCTGCTGCGGGTTCATCTCACCAAGACCCTTGTAGCGCTGCATAGTGATCCCGTCGCGCCCTATCTCTGTTAGCTTCTTGTTCAATTCTTCCTCGTTATATACATAGAACTCAGCTTTCCCCTTCTTGACCTTAAAGAGCGGGGGCTGGGCGATGTAAATATAACCCATATCGATGAGCTGGCGCATGTACCTGTAGAACAACGTTAGCAATAATGTTCGGATGTGGCTCCCATCAACATCAGCATCTGTCATAATTATTATACGATGATACCGCGC
>JBGOYM010000124.1:0-6642 GCA_041479675.1 Candidatus Methanoperedens sp. | reverse complement strand
CCTTGCGGGTCACACCAGGACGCCTGCCAGTACGGAGTTTCTTACCAGTGAGTGTACTTATGAGGGTGGACTTGCCAACGTTGGAGCGCCCCACAAAGATTATCTCTTTCATAAATCCGGTATATCAACAGGATGTTATAAGAATGCTTTTATATCGATGAAAGTTTCGACATAGTCTCATGCAGGTTCGCTTTCCATCATTTCCCTGACCCGCATAAAGCCCTGCTTGAAATGAAAAGAGTATGCAGGGACAGGCTCGTGTTTGTGGACGGCGTTTCGTCAGAAGATATAGATAAGAGCATTTTCCATAACCGTATCGAGAAGATGCGTGACCCGTCGCATGTCAGGATATATGCGCTCAGTGAGATAGAAAAAATGTTCAATGAAGCAGGAGCAGATATTACTGATATAACGCACTGGGAGATACCTCAGGATTTCGAGGAATGGATGAAGCGCGCAGGAACGCAAGAGAAGCAGAAAAGGATCATTGAGCAGTTGATGTTACAGAGTCTGGATGGCGACAGGACGGAATTGCAGGTAAAGCTCGAAGACGGGAGGCTCGGTTTTACATATGATACTGTGATCCTCATAGCTACTCTTCTATCTCGGAAATCCCTGCAATGATCTCTTCCAGTTCCTGTTTCCTCTTCTTGCTCGATGACTCAACCTTTCCGTCAGCCTCTATCACCGATATCGTGATGTCGAACCTTTCCGCAGCAGCAACATCGGCAGATGACATTATCGTAGTTGGCTCATTGAAAGGTGGTATCCAGGGGTTTGCCAGCACCTCTATCTCCTGAAGCGTGGGTGTATATGAGTGGATGACTTCGAGCTTCCCTTCTTTCGTATGTTTATATGCCCGATACAGTGACCTGTTCTGCCTGAAACCCACATATATCTCAAGCAGCGTGACCCCTATGAGGGAATTTGTGCTTTTACCGACAACAAGGTCGCTTATCACCGTTTCTTTATTGTCGTCATGAAGTACGAGAAAGCCGCTCTCCTTGTTCTCATTGGCAGATATCTCCATCATTTTCATAATGCAGTCAGGCACTGTCAGGTCATTTGTGGGGATTATCCGGTCAAAATCATTTATCGTCCTTGATATCTGGTCTTCATCATAATCCACTACCCCATCGCGATTAACTATATCGGCGACTTTCGCTCCCTGGATGCCCCAGAGATTGGATTCTATACCGTACTTTTTCTCTTTTTCAAGGAGAGTCGATAACCGCTGTTTTGCATCAAGATGTCTTGAGAGCCTCCTTTTGATGAGCTCTTGATCGCTGGCAATAAGTTCAATGGCTTCGGGAACTACACCCATTTTTTTTGTAATAAGAGAAATCTGCCTTATAAGTTCTGGCTCCCCGAGTTCCATGACATCGAAGATATTCTCAACAAGCAGTTTAATTTGGTCGTAGAGCGAAACATCTACAAATACGGGTTCATCACCATCAAAAATTGGAAGTTTTCGTTTTTCAAAAAGTTTATTTTTCATCTTCTCAACGAGATCCTTCCTTATCAGCACCACTGGTTGTGCTGAACGCGCTCTCCCCTCAAAATATGCCCCCACATTTTCAGAAAGTAGCTGTATGGTAAGCGTGGTTTTTCCCACGCCCTGCGGTCCTATCAATATTAATATGGGATGCTCTTCCAGTTCTTTTGTGAGGATCCTGACGCTTTCCTCTTTTGTATGAGCAGAAGTATCAAGAAATTCCATTCAAAATCCCTGAAAAAAAGAAAAAAGAAGTGGGGGTTGCCCACTTAATCCATGCCTTCCATTCCGCCCATACCACCCATTCCGCCAGGGGGCATTCCTCCGGGTGGCGCGGATGACTTGCTGGAGAGCACATCATCGATGCGCAGTATCATTGTGGCTGCTTCTGTGGCTGAATCGATCGCCTGTGTCTTAACACGGAGCGGTTCGACAACTCCTTCCTTCATCATGTCCACAACTTTGCCTGTGAACACGTTAAGACCGGCTGTCTTTTTGCCCTTCTCATGCTCGTTTCTCATCTCAGCGATCATGTTGATGGGATCAAGACCTGCATTCTCGGCAAGGGATCTGGGGATTACTTCAAGCGCTTCTGCGAACTTGGTGACTGCGAGCTGTTCCCTGCCTGACAGGGTGGATGCGTACTCGCGAAGGCGCAGCGAAAGCTCGATCTCTGGTGAGCCCCCACCCGCTACGAGCTTTTCATCCTCGATAGCAACGCCAACTACCCGCAGCGCATCATGAAGTGCACGCTCGGCTTCGTCCACAACGTGCTCTGTCCCGCCATGAAGGATAATTGAAACTGACTTGGGATTGTGGCATTCCATGACAAAGGTCATTTCCTCGTCGCCGATCTTCTTCTCTTCCACAAGACCTGCTTTGCCAAGGTCTGTCAGCTCAATCTCCTTGAGGCTTGTTAGTATCTTTGCGCCTGTTGCGCGTGAGAGTTTCTCCATATCGCTCTTTTTAACACGCCTTGCAGCATAAATTCCGGCTTTTGCAAGATAATGCTGTGCGATATCGTCAATTCCTTTCTGCACGAAAACGACATTTGCACCGCTCTTAATAACCTTGTTCACCATGTCATGCAGCATCTGCTCTTCCTGGTCAAGGAACGACTGGAGCTGGTCAGGGGATTTGATCTGTATCTCAGCATCAACTTCAGTCTTCTTGATCTCAAGGGCTTCGTTGAGAAGGAGTATCTTTGCCTTGGTAATTTTCTTTGGCATATTGGTATGTACTCTTTCTTTATCAATGACCATGCCTTTGATGAGTTCAGATGCCTCAATGCTGCCGCCTACTTTCTTCTCGACTTTGATATCCTCGATATCGACAGTGCGGTTTCCGTTCTCGGTATTAACGACTGAAAGCACTGCATCAACCGCCAGGTTCATGAATACATCCCTGTGTGCTTCTGCTCCTTTTCCGGTTATTGCGGTCGCTGCGATCTTCAGCAGCATGTCCCTATCATCAGCGCTCACCTTGACTACAAGGGTCTTCAGGATTTCCTTTGCTTTTGCAGCCGCAAGCCTGTATCCGTTAGCGATTACCGTTGGATGAACGTTCTGCTCAAGGAGTTCTTCGGCATTCTTTAAGAATTCTCCTGCAAGCACTGCTGCCGTGGTAGTGCCGTCACCGACCTCATCGTCCTGCGTCTTTGCGACTTCTACTATCATCTTGGCTGCCGGGTGCTCGATATCCATCTCTTTCAGAATGGTGGCGCCGTCGTTCGTTATCACAATATCCCCAAGCGAATCCACGAGCATTTTATCCATGCCCTTTGGTCCAAGGGTTGTTCTTACTGCCGCTGCTACTGCTTTGGCTGCCATGATATTGTTGTTCTGGGCTTCTCTTCCTTTTGTTCTCTGACTGCCTTCTCTTAAAATAAAGATTGGCTGTCCTCCTAATTGTCCTGCCATAAATAACCTCCTTAAAATTTTATCTTAATTTTCAATTGTATGTACAAATTACGCTTGTACTGGGCATTCCCAATGTTTGTGGTTCTATATATAATTTGCTCTAAGACATATTTATAATTTTTCTTCAAAAAAAATTAATGCGCAAGCGTCATGATCCCTTCAGTGTACCCTTCTTTGCGTGCAGCCACATTTATCGTCCCGGTGCCAGAGGCTGTAAGTTGGAGTGTCACCTGGCCAGCAGTGTTCGTCATACCATCTGCTGTGATGCCGCCGCCAGACACGCTAACAGTCGCGCCGCTTACAGGATTATTGCTGCTTTTTACTGTAAAAGTTACAAAATTAGCCACACCGTTGGTGACATTGGAAGGAGATGCGCTCACGCTCAGGGTCTGCTGACCGGCAGCGGAAAACGTGGTGCTGCCAGCAGTGAATCCTGTCCTTGACGCTGTCGCAGTTATTGTGCCATGTCCGGCCGAATTTACCTGAATGATAGCGATGCCGTTCTGGTTCGTAACTCCATTCCCGCTCGCTGCTCCAGTGAGCGTTACCGTGGCTTCGCTGATGAAGTTATTGCCGCTTTTCACGGTAAATGTCACGAAGGCAGGAGTTGCTGCTGTTATTGACGATGGGGATGACGAAACTGACAGCGATTGCGTGCCTGTAGAGGTGATCGAGCTTGACCCGCTCACGAATCCAGTCTTGCTCACAGATATCGTTGTGGTGCCAGTCATGTGTGGGGTCACTAAAATGATCGTCTTTCCATCCGGGTTTGTGATACCGTCTCCGGTTGCAGCGCCGCTTATGCTTATTCCTGCATCACCAACAGGGGAACCTCCAGCCGTTACTGTAAATGTTACATAGACCGGCACATTGACAATGAGCGTATTGTGGCTTACAGAAACGCCCAGTACCTGCTGGCTGGTGGAAGTTAGAACAGCAGAACCATCATCATATCCTTTTTTTATTGCGGTCACAACAACTTTTCCAGTGCTCGGAGCATTGAGCTGCTTTATGACCTGACCACTGGAATCTGTAATTCCTTCAAAAGATATGCCCGCTCCTGAAATATTTATCGCTATTCCTGCAACAGGTTTACTCATGCTCATTACCGTAAATGTCACAAAAGTATCTGTTCCAGAGGTTATTGAGGATGGTGAAGTACCCACATCCAGCTTTGGTGTGGCTGTAATAAATGAAGTAGCATTTTGATAAGCCGGTCTTGACGCCAACACACTAATGCTGCCGTTCGTTGTTGCATTCACCGCAAGCTCAAGCATTCCATTTTGATCTGTTGTTCCGCGACCTATTGCAGCACCTGAAAGCGTAATATTTACATTGCCCAGTGCAGCGCTCTTGCTTATTGTTATGAACTTGACATTTGTTATCTTGCCCGCACCTATATTATCCGGAATGCTTATTACGTTCAACTGTGGAGATCCCGGTAAAACAATACCAATTAATCCGTTAAAACCTGCTCCAACGATGAGTCCTCCTATCAATGCAATCGCAATATAAACCTTTGTATTACTTTCGTCATCGTATCCTCGCATAATTCCATCCTCCGATATAGTAGTTTATAATTGTGGCACATAGATATAAAGATTCCCGGAAAGGTTACAAGGATGAGAATGCAGTTGAGATTGTCAGAAAAGCATGTGAACAGGCGCTTTCGTTCTCCTTTGAAACAAAATATTATTTTTTTGATAGGAGACCGCGCGGATTTAGCAAAGTAACATTATTAATAATGAAGCTATGCGGCGCTAAAATCGATATCTTTAAAGCTAATAATTTCATTTATAAATTAAAAACGTTATACCAATTTAACGCTGGTGGGTACAACGAGTAACGTACAATCCTGTTATCAGTGTGGTAAATGCACATCCATATGCCCCATGCGCCGGGTCTCAAAGACTTCACCGCGCAGTTCTATTTATAATGCTAATGTGTATGGGCTTGAAACAAAGGATATCTGGACATGCCTGACATGCGGGCTTTGCCCGATGGAGTGTCCGCAGCAGGTTGATTTCTTAAGTTTCATTAAAGAGGAACGGGAGGGGAAAAAGCCTCTTGAGATAGCACATCTTGGGGTTTTCACGGAACTGGCTGAACTGAGCTCAAAACTCAGTGATAATATTATAGATAAATCAGTAGATTCAAAATACGGCTATTTCCCGGGATGCGTTGATTCGCTTGGGTTGCTCCTTCATGACATAAAAACAGATTTTGGCGAAATAACAACCTCATCACTCAAGCTTCTTGATAAGATCGGAATCAAGCCCCGGATAATGAACATGAAATGCTGTGGTCATGATGTGCTCTGGCAGGGAAAAAAAGATGTTTTTGACAGATTAAAAAGTTCAAATATTAAATACATAAAAGATAGCGGAATCGATACGCTCATTACAAGCTGCGCTGAATGCTATCGCACATTCTCAAAGGATTATGACCTGGGAATAAAAGTTGTTCACATATCGGAACTTCTTGATAAACTCGGATTGAAGATAAACGCTGAAGTAACTTACCATGACCCATGCAGGCTTGGAAGGCACATGGGCGTGTATGACGCACCGCGAAAAGCGCTAACCTCAAATGGGGTGAAAATCATAGAGATGGAGCATTCAAAAGAAAATGCATTGTGCTGCGGGGTAAGCAGTTTCATGAACTGCAACGAACAAACAAAAGCGATTCGCATCGCAAGGATGGAAGAAGCTCGGGCTACGGGTGCAAAGACACTTATTACAACCTGTTCAAAATGCCTTGCACATTTTAACTGTTTGAAGAATGAAAAAGAACCAGAAAAGAAATATGATTTTGATGTGGTAGATCTCAGCGTGTACCTTGCAAGGCACATCTGAAATCCTTCAGGATTTCGAGGCTTAAAAGCTCTATGAATCTTTTTTCGTATCGCTAAAGAAAAGGTTCATAGGCAAAAACACTATATACAGGCCTCGTACATCGTACAGGGTATACCGTCGGTGACTTGAAAAACATAAAGCATTCCCTCAGGCAGGTACTTCCAATGGCACATGGATCCTTGAGAAAGCCTTAATGGCAGCCGAAATTTGAGGCATTGTGAAATTCCTCTGGGCGATTGCCCCTGTGGGGCAGATCACAACACACGTACCGCAGCCCTTACAAACAGCGGGATTAACATAAGATTTCCTCGTCTTGAGAGATACTTCCTCAAGCGATACATCCTTTTCCGAGAGCTCGATGGCATGGTATGGG
>JBGOYM010000123.1:0-6674 GCA_041479675.1 Candidatus Methanoperedens sp. | reverse complement strand
ACCCAAATGTATTAATAAAACTTCGAATAATACTATTGTGATAAGAGGATACCAATGACCACCGATGATCTGATAAAGGCGGCAGTAGAGTCTGATGAGGCTTTCATCAGGGAATTAGGACGGATGATCAAAGAAGATATGCGCATGACAGCCGCGCAATTCAGTGAAAAGTCAGGCATACCTGCAAGCACTATTTACAAGCTGTTATCCGGGAGCCGCGAGCCCAACATAAAGACGCTAAGACAGATAGTTCGGGCGCTGCGAAGGATGGAAGGAACAGATAGGCACGAGTTCATAGCTGTTATTGCTGCACGTCCGGTTCTTGACTACATCACTGAAAAGAAACTCAAAGTACACGGTCGACTCCTGACTGTCAGGGAATACTCCGCAACATCTATGGAAGATGCCATTGTTGCAGCGATCAGGGCTGAAAGGGACGGCGCAAAGGCACTTGTATGCGCACCCATAGTGAGCCCCACTGTTGAAAAGGTGCTGCGGATCCCTGTTACTACCATAATGCCCCGAGACAGCCTGATAGCCGCTATCGAATTAGCTGCAAAAAAAATGGGATAGAAGGAAATTGATGATGATCGGACGATTCAAGTACGACAATGAAACATTCTACGGCGAAGTTAAAGGCAACCGGGTTATTGTGGACAGAGGACTGTACAATGATACGTTCTTGCTCATTGACCTTCAGCTATTACCACCAGTACAGCCTTCCAAATTAATATGTGTTGGCCTTAATTATAAGGATCATGCAAGGGAACTCGGTATGGAAATTCCTGACGAACCCATATTCTTTCTAAAGCCAGCTTCTGCAGTCATAGGTTCACTCGGAAAGATAGTTTATCCCGAAATGTCAAAGCATGTTGACTATGAAGGTGAACTTGCGGTTATTATAAATAAACGCTGTAAAAACATCAGCAGAGACGATGCTAGCAGTGTTATTATGGGGTACACATGTTTTAACGACGTGACAGCACGGGACATTCAAAAGAAGGATGTACAATGGACGCGCTCTAAGAGTTTTGATACATTTGCTCCCCTTGGCCCTTACATAGCAGACCCTATGCTTGATGTAAGCAACCTTGCTATAAGAACACGCGTGAACGGAGAACTTCGCCAGGATTCAAGTACCTCCAACCTGATTTTTAATATACCGTACCTGATCGAATTCATTTCAAGTATTATGACGCTTGAACGTGGCGATATCATTTCTACAGGTACACCTGCTGGAGTAGGTGAACTATCAGTTGGCGATGAGGTCGAAGTGGAAATAGAGAATGTGGGATTGCTGAAAAACACTGTTGTTGCAAAGAATTGACAGGTGTATCATAATATATCCTGGAATTATCATACCTTCTTTTTATTAAGGATGAAAATAATCTGTATGTTAAAAATCCTGTCAGGTGAATTAAATGTCAGAAATATATGATAATGTATGGGAAACCCGAAAACATAAACCACCCAAGAAAGAAGAAGTTAAGCTCATTGAACCAAAAATGCCGTCAAGCGACCACGATAGGTTAAAGGACAGCATTGAAAGACGAAGAAAATCTTATGGTCTGAAATAATTTTTTTTTCAAACATTTATTTATTAGAAAAATCATTAAATAAGTTATGAGACACTCATGATCGAGATTGATCATCTAAAGCCAATTTTAATTGACGAAAATATTTGTGGTAATGAAATATCTACACTTAGTTATCTTTCTGTTGGCTTATATCATTTGTATTTTACTGTTAAAAACTATGAAACCATGGTTGAAAATCAGAATCGAGCATCAGGAACGAAAATTATACTTTCAATGGGTTCAACACGAGGCTTGCCGCAAGGTGCTGATCAATTTTTGCCATGCCTATTTCACTGGTTTGGCGTATCGATAATGAATTATGCGCGGCTTATTGGCTTCCTTGATGGAATCTCAACCGGAAAATATACAAAAAGAGATCTTGAGAACCACAAAAATTATGAAAAGGTGAAAAAAGCCTCCATAAAATATGCAGATTCAGTTCCAGAACTTAAGAACATAAAAAAATGGAGAAATAAAGTTGCTGCCCACTTTGCAATTACTGACCCCAATGAGAACAAAGATAATCCAGCATTTCTAGAATTCTCGATAATGTATCCTGTCAGCTATTGTGAAGGTCGCTTCAAGGTAGGAAGAATGGAATTCACGCGCATTGATAGCACTGGGGCTAAACACAAAGCATCTCTCCCGACTTGGTCTCTTACAGAGGTCTATGAGGCATTGCAAATAAGGTACTGGCCACAGCAACCTGTTTCCTAACCAATCATTCAACTCGGACTGGCGCAAAAGCGCGCCAGCCGGTTAATTCAAGTGATAAGTTTTACTTGACAATGTGTTAATATTTTATTATGCTATATACTTAGAACACTTCAGGCATTATTTTAAATACTTTCAATTCCGAACATACAAGACTATGGCAATGTCTAAAAAGATTCTGGAGAAGAAAGAAAAGGAACGCAAGGAAAAAATAGCAGAGCTTGAAAAAATGGCAGCTTCGGGCAGTGGAGAAGCTAAAAAGAAGCTTGCAAAAGAAAAAAGAAAGTTGAAATAATCTATTTCATAATCTCAGAAGGGGCGCCGCACAGTTTTACAAGTGCCTCAGCTTCAATAAAATGAAGCCGGGCAGGAATAATAAGGATGTGCAGCGGCGCTCCGAAATCGTGTTTTTTTAATTCTGGAAGATAATCAGCATGGACAACAGGTGACTTGCTCCCTGCCCTTGCTATACCTACTCCAAGTGTGTTCATAAGCACACCCTCGCCACGCCTCTCTTCCAGCCCTAAAAGTATGGATATAGCTGTTCCTATGTCCATAAAGCGTTTTTCCCGCTCAATAATATCAAGAAAAACCAGCGTATGAAGATCATTTTTCTTGTTCATTTTTATAACGTCGTAGGGCGCTTCTGAAATGATTACCTTATTTTTCCGCTCATAGGGGAACGGAATGGTGGTGGATTTTCCAAACCTGTAATTCTGAAGTCCGCTCAAGCCTGAGACTGCTGATGAGATGGATGGAGCATGAATGATAGCTGTATCTATGCACATGTCTCTTGCACGAAGGCGAAGGTCAATATGTGTTGTCGCTACCATTGCATCCCCGCCAGTCAGAAAAACCACGTTTTTCTCTTTTCCCTGAGATAGCCATGCCGGTGTCTGTTCGACATCTTCACGTGACAGCACAGTGATTTTTTTGCCAAAGAACTTTTCCATTTCATCGATGGTCGTTCCCATCAGGTGAGAAGTATAGAATTCTGCATACACGATATCAGCTTTTCTTACAGCTTCCAGTCCCTTTACTGTGATGTCTTTCTCATCATATAGTCCGAGTCCTATAAAAGTGAGCACATCACTTAATAAGCGTCTGTGTTTGTAAGTTTTACTATGATAAACTATAAACTTTAAGCGCGCTAACAGAGAACCATGAAAATAAAATATGGAATCCCAATACATAAGAGCTTCCAAAAATAGAGGAGAACAGACGAGGCGGGAACTTATCGAACTCGGGGTTGTAGATAAGAACCTGAAGATAAGAACAGAAAATGACGATCTGTTGATACCTGTACTCAAGCATATCGAAGGTTATGAAATTGGAATTGGAGATTTTGAAGAAATAATAATTGAGCGTTCACCTGCAGAGATCCTGGGATTTTCCCCGGCTTATGAACATATCGGTGATATCGCGATAATTGACAGGCAGCAAGCACAGGCTCAAAGGGTCGCGCAAGTCCTGCTTAAGCAGAACAGGATAAAGACCGTTCTCCAGGCAGAAAGTTCTGTCACCGGTGAGTACAGGACGAGAAGCGTATCCATACTTGCAGGAGAGAAACGGACCAAGACGCTGTACAGGGAGAACAAATGCAGATACCTGATTGACCTGTCCAAAGTATATTTTACACCCCGTCTCTCGACTGAAAGGGCAAGGATCGCAGACAAGATACATGATGGCGAAATTGTCGTGGATATGTTCGCAGGGGTTGGACCTTTTTCCATCCTGATAGCTAAAAGATCTCCCCGGGCGCATGTTATCGCTATTGATAAGAACCCCGATGCGGTCAGGTACCTGAAGGAAAACGTGAAACTCAATAAAGTCGAGAATGTTAAGATAATTGATAGAGATGCCAGAGATGCAGTAAAAGAGATATCCGGGGCTGACCACGTTATCATGAACCTGCCGCACAGCGCTATCGAGTTCCTGGACGCAGCATTCGGGGTTTTAAAAAACGGTGGGATCATCCATTTTTATGCCATAGCCCATGAAAATGACCTTTTTGATGGCATTTTAAAAAGAATTGAAGCCGTGGCCGGTCTTTCAGGCTTGCGGATAGTCCCCCTGGATAAAAGGATAGTTAGACCATACGCTCCGTACCAGTTCAATATATGTATCGATTTTCAGGTGCTATCATCTGCGGTTTCCCACACCCCTTAATTCCGTTAATTTTAAGTATCCGGAATCATCTCTGTGATTATGCCAAATGAGGGATTTGTAGAGTATAAGAGAAGAGAATACTGCAACGATGTCAAATGTCCTATTCAGATGATAATGAACCAGAAGGAACAGGACTCGGCAGAATACCAAGAATTGCGGGATATATGCAAGGAACACTGCCTGCACACTACTTACGAATTCCATCACTGGCTGGTCGATAAAGGCTATTTACTGCTTAGACCTGAGAAAAAGAAATAGGAGGAAATCGAAAATGAACTGGGGAATGAAGAACAGGCTTTCACGGATAATCAAGCCCGGAAGTGGCCGCTGCGTTATGCTGGCTGTTGACCATGGTTATTTCCAGGGTCCCACCACAGGACTAACGGATCTTGGTAAAACTGTTGAACCCTTGCTGCAGTATGCTGATGCGCTAATGATAACAAGAGGAGCGGTCAGGAACTGGATAGACCCTGCTGCGGAAATACCCATAATTCTTCGCGTTTCAGGAGGGCAGAGCGTCCTGAAGGAACTTTCAAACGAGATAATAACCACAAATATAGATGACGCGATAAGGATCAATGCATCCGCTATCACATGCTCTGTATATATCGGCGGGGAATACGAAAAGGAAACGATAGGCAACCTGTCAAAACTTGTGGACGAAGGGGAAAACTACGGCATCCCTGTCCTTGCAGTGACAGCAGTGGGAAAAGAGATGGTGCGCGACGCCAGGTATCTGGGTCTTGCATCCAGGATATGCGTGGAGATAGGGGCACACATGGTAAAGACCTATTACACTGAAAACTTTGAAAAAGTGGTTGAAGCATGCGGCAATGTCCCTGTGGTAATCGCCGGCGGCAAGAAACTGCCCGAAAAAGAGGCTCTGCAGATGACCTATAATGCGATCTTGGATGGAGCGACCGGAGTTGATATGGGACGGAACATTTTCCAGAGCGATAGTCCTGTGGGCATGATACAGGCTGTCAGGGCTATAGTTCATGAGGGTAAGTCACTGGATGAGGCTTACGAGATATACAAAAGCTTGAAATAACGGACTTCCATGAAGACCGCCGTATATTATAACAACAACGATATCAGGATAGAGGATAGACCCAGACCTGAAATAAAAGACGGCGAGCTTCTGGTCAGGGTCAGGGCTTCAGGTATCTGCGGAACAGACCTGATGGAATGGTACCGCATCAAGAAGGCGCCCCGTGTCCTGGGTCATGAAATGTCAGGAGATATCGTCGAATCACGGTCTGATAAATTCAGGGTCGGGCAGAGGGTCTTCGTGAGCCATCATGTCCCGTGTAATGAGTGCAGGTACTGCCTTTCAGGCAACCATACAGCCTGTGAGATGCTGCATAAAGGCAACTATGACCCGGGAGGGTTCAGCGAGTTCGTAAGGGTGCCTGAGATAAATGTTGAAAATGGCACCTACGTCCTGCCCGATGATGTCTCGTATGAAGAAGGGACAATGATAGAGCCCCTGGCGTGTGTGGTCAGGGCGCAAAGAATCATCGGGCTAAGCGAAGGGCAGACCGTTCTGGTCATGGGCTCGGGAATCTCAGGTCTCCTGAACATAAAGATCGCTAAATTGAAAAAAGCGCACGTTATTGCAACAGATATTATCGAATACAGGTTGAACATGGCAAAAGAGTGTGGGGCAGATGAAGTGTTCAATGCAAATGTCGAGTTGAACATAAAGGCTGACCGGATCATCATGTGCACGGGAGCGATGCCTGCTTTTGATGCAGGGTTCAGGTACATCGACAGGAAAGGGATAATAATGCTTTTTGCCATACCGAATAAGAATATTTCCATTCCTGTTGAGGATTTCTGGAGAAATGAATTAGGTATTGTGTCAAGTTATGGTGCAGCGCCGGTTGACCTTGAAGAAGCTCTGGGATTGATCAGTGATGGAAGGATTGATGTTTCGGATATGATAACGCACAGGTTGAAACTGGAGGATATCCAGAAGGGTTTTAAGATAGCGGGAGAGGCGAAGGACTCGTTGAAGGTCGTATTGACGGCATAATGTTGATTTATTTTTCTTCCCCGGGTAGAGATTCTGAAATCGGGCACAGTATTTTTGGCAAGATCAATAATTTTACGATGTAAGATAGTTGATTCAATAGCATTTTCCGCCACAATCAGTTCATTAGCTGTTTCATAAATTTCCAAATCTTGAAGGGGGATATCCTCTTTGTGCTT